>JBBQLS010000147.1:0-8923 GCA_038328115.1 Chitinophagales bacterium | reverse complement strand
TATGTATGTATGCACATGAAGGGCACGCCTGCAACCATGCAGCAGGAAACCGTTTATAAAAATGTTGTAAAGGAAGTGCTTGATTTTTTTATTACTAAAATTGATACCTGTAATAAAGCCGGCATTAAAGATGTAATTATTGATCCGGGGTTCGGCTTTGCCAAAACCATTGAACATAATTTTGAGTTACTGAGGCAACTGGCTGTATTAAAAATAACCGGCAATCCAATACTGGTGGGCTTATCCCGAAAAAGCACCATTTACAAAACACTGGGTATTACGGCTGCTGAAGCTTTAAACGGCACTACCGTTTTAAATACAATGGCTTTAATGAATGGAGCTTCTATATTGCGGGTGCATGATGTAAAGCAGGCAGTGGAAGCTGTAAGGCTTTTTAACGCATATAAAAAAGCGCCCTGAAAAAAATCAGGACGCTAATACTTTAAAAATCTGTTCTATTAATGACCGGCTTTCTTTACTGAATCGGCAGCTTTTTGCTGGCTTTCCTGCATTTTCTTCATCATCTCGTCCTGCATGCTTTTTTGTTTTGCAGCAAAAGCATCTTCAGATTGTACATCAGTAACATCAATATCAAAAATCAAATTCTCATTTGGCTTTATTTCGCTGCCATTTCCATTGGCACCGTATGCCAGTGAAGAAGGAACATAGATGGTTGCTTTAGAACCCTTTTTCAATTGCAGCAAAGCATCTGTCCATCCTAAAATAATGCTGCCCAGTTCGCCAACATGCACTTCATAGGGTTGTGTATGTTTGAATTTCGGGTCGATGTTGGAATCAAATACTCTTCCGCTGTCTAATGTGCGGCCGGTATAATTTACTACAGCAACGTCTGTATTGTTGATAGCATCGCCTGTTCCTTCGGTAGAAACTGCTATAAAAGTTCCCCATTTACCCTTTTGTGCTTTTATATTATTTTTTGCCAGGTATTGCTCGATCATTTTACTATCTGCTTCAATCTGTGTTTTTTTACCAGCAAGATCTTTTTCAATTTCATCTAACTGTTTTTTGTAAATTTTTGGTTTTGCCAAAGCGGTTTCGGCCTGGTTAGCGCTGTCTGCCTGCTCACGTGTTTCAAAAAAGTTAATCAACTTTACATAGGTGTACAGGTATTTGCCTTTTTTCATAAATGCAGGCATTGCATTCTTGGGATCTTTAAATACAGTATCGGTTAGCAGCCTGATGATAAGGCTGTCTCCCTTTTTCAGTTGCTTTAAAAGTTTATAGTAAGAAAGGGGTGTATTTACAGTATCCAGCACCTGAATACGTGACATGTAATCACGTGTATCCAGCAAAACACTGTCTTTGTCGCCGCTGTAAACCTGCTTAATGTGCATCTGGATAAAGTTTCCATATCCAGGGGTTTTTCCACTTCCCGAAGAAATGATCTTGTATTCAAGCCCATTCTCTCCTTTTTTAAACGAACCGGTGCAGGCAGATAATGCCAGCATACAAATTGCAGCCAAATAAATAAATTGCTTCATTGTGTGTATTTTATTTTATGTTTTTAAAATTGATAACTACTTAATTGTTCTTTATTTTCTTCGAGGGCCTTTTTAAATTTGTGCACCACTTCTTCAAGCGGTTCTTTATTAAAACCACCGGCAGCGTTAAAATGCCCGCCACCATTAAAATATTTTCTTGCAAAGGTATTTACATCAAACCCTCCCTTGCTTCTGAACGAACTTTTACGCTCTTCTCCCCTGTCAATAATCACCGCTGCAAGTTTTATACCCTTTATGCTTAATCCATAGTTCACCAAACCCTCGGTATCGCCTGTTTTTACATTGTACTTTATCAGATCGGCCTGTGTAATGCTCATCAGCACAGCATTGTATTCGTAAAATACTTCCATCCTGTTAGATAGCACATGGCCGATAAAACGAAAGCGATCCTCTAAAAAATTATCATAAAGCGCTTCGTGTACATGACTGTGTTCAAGCCCTCTTAATTTTAATTCGTACACCATTTTATGCACGCTTGCCCTGGTGGATGGAAAACGGAAGGACCCCGTGTCCGTCATTACACCAGCATATAAACATTCGCCAATTACCGGGTCAATTTTATCAATATTACCCGAATCAACAATAAAATCAAACACCATTTCGGCAGTTGAACTTTTATTTACATCACTAATGCCGTAAGCAAAATATTCAACCTGTGGCTCCTGGTGATGGTCTATTAAAATTCGCTCTGCCTTGGCCTGCTTCAATTTTTCCTCCATTCTTTTGGTGCGGCTCAGTATATTAAAATCCAGGCAAAATATCCAGTCTGCATCGGCAATCAACGCATCAGCCTTATTAGCCTGGCTCTCATAATCGAGTACTTTATCGCAACCCGGCATCCAGTTTAAAAAATCGGCCCAGTTTGTGGGCGATATTACGGTACTACTATGCCCGAATTTATTTAAAAAGTGAAACAGCCCCAATGTTGAGCCCATGGCATCGCCATCTGGCTTTTGATGCATGGTTATCACCACTTTTTTAGGTTGATCCAGTAAGGGAAATAAGTTTTTAATGGCTTGCATAAAGTGCGCAAAAGTAGGATAAAACAGTTTAAAAACCAATTGAGAAGCGATTTAAGAATTAATATTGAATAAGTAATATTTTCCGGCAGCCATCGTCTTTCGCTATTGGAAACCTCTTTCAATATTCAATATTACATCTTCCTTATTCCTTTTGCTACCCTATCTTTGCGGCACAAAAAAAAGAATATAATGAGTAACAGAACTTTTACAATGATTAAGCCCGATGCTACCCGTAAAGGAAATACCGGTGCTATTTTACAAATGATTAACGCTGCCGGTTTTCGTATTGTAGCTATGAAAATGACTAAATTAAGTAAAGAAAAAGCAGGTGAATTTTATGCAGTACATGCTGCCAGGCCTTTTTATGGCGAATTGGTTGACTTTATGAGCAGCGGCCCCATAACAGCAGCCATTCTTGAAAAAGACAATGCGGTTGAAGATTTTCGTAAATTAATTGGCGCCACCAACCCTGCAGAAGCGGCTGATGGTACTATTCGTAAACTGTTTGCAGCATCCATTGGCGAAAATGCAGTACATGGCAGCGATAGCAACGAAAATGCGGTAATTGAAGGAGATTTTTTCTTCAGCAAACTGGAGCAGTTTTAATAAACCGATGATATTATAATTGGCAATGCCCCTGTTTACCAGGGGCATTTGTTTAAATCAATCTCTTGGGGGTTTGATTTTGTCTGAGTATATAACGTTTAAATAGCTGCTTTATTGTAATGGCCTTACAATAAATTAAACCCGGCATTTTATATTATATGATATTTGATACCTGATATTTTCACTAAAAAGGAAAGTTGTAGATTTGAGTACAGCTATCAAAGAATTCATATTTGCAAAGCAAAATTATATGAAGAATATTAAGTTAATTGAAGTGCCTTCCGAAATTGGAGCCGGTACAAGGGGTGCCAGTCTGGGCATTGAAGCAATCAAAATTGCAGCACTCGATTTTATGAGCAATTTTTTTGTTCACTTTCCTTCAGAAAAGATTGAGGTAGAAAACCAGCTTTTATACGAACCCATTCAATCGCCTTATGCCAAGCGTATGCAAGGTGTATTAAACATGACGGAACGTATCAGTAAGGCAGTTGCAGATTCTATAAAGGGTCATTTTTTCCCGGTTGTACTCAGCGGCGATCATAGCAATGCAGCAGGTACCATTGCTGGTATTAAAATTGCAAAACCTAAAAGTAAACTGGGTGTAATATGGATTGATGCGCATGCCGACCTGCACACACCACACACTACTCCATCAGGTAATATTCATGGTATGCCGATGGCAGCGTCTATTGCAGAAGATAATATGGAAATGAGTGTGCATGCCCTGGATGAAAAAACTGCCAAACAATGGGAACAGTTAAAAAGTATGGGTAAAATATCGCCTAAAGTTTTACCCGAAGATGTAGTTTTTATTTCGCTGCGTGATTTTGAAAAGGAAGAAAAGCACCTGATTGAAAAGCATGGCATGAAAGTGATTACAACGGCAGAGGTACGACGTAACGGAGCTGAAAATGTATGCCGCAAAGTTTTAAGATATTTAAGCGATTGTACTGATATTTATGTAAGTTTTGATGTAGATAGCCTGGATTCGAGTATTTCGAAAGGTACCGGAACGCCTGTGAGCAATGGTTTGCGTGAAAGAGAGGTGGAAGATCTGATCAGTAAATTTATGCAGAACCGTAAAATATGCTGCTTTGAAATTACAGAAGTAAACCCTACTTTGGATAAAGAAAACCTGATGGCAGAAATAGCTTTTAATATTTTACAACGAAGTGTGAATGTGCTGATGATGAATTAAATCGCAGATTAAACTTATTAAAAATGATTACGCAGATTATTGGAAAGCAGAGAATTTTATTATTGGCAGCCACAATTATTTTTTGCGGTTCTGCATTTGCACAGAAAAATGATTTTTATGCTAAATCAATTAAAGCCTATCAAAAAAATTATGTTGATAACCATGAAGTAGTACAGGATAAAAAAGAAAAAAAGTATTTCCACTTCTTCCCTATCAGCAATGAATATAATGTTCCCGCTTACTTTGAAAAGATTTATGATACTGTGGGTTTTACCATGAACACATCTGCCGGTACAAAAAAATATTTTTACAAATACGGAAGGCTTGATTTTATGATTGATGGAAAAGAATGCCTGCTGTTTGTTTACCAGGGAAAAGAACTGATGCAAACAGAAACATACAAAGACTATTTATTTGTACCTTTTACCGATGCTACCACCGGTAACGAAAGCTACGGCAGTGGCCGCTACCTGGAGTTTTATAAAAAAGATATACAGGGCGATAGTCTGCAGGTTGACTTTAATAAAGCCTACAACCCCAACTGTGCTTATTCTACTGGTTATAAATGCCCGGTTCCACCAAGGGAAAATATGTTACCCATTGCTATAAAAGCCGGAGAAATGAATTATAGTAAACAGCATTAACCATGCAGAACGCAGCCCACCTGTTAATGATACAGCCGGTAAACTTTGGGTTTAATACCCAAACTTCTGTAAATAATAGTTTTCAAAAAAATACCGGACACAACCTGCAGCAGTATGCTTTACAGGAGTTTAATGATTTTATAGATCTGCTTAAAAAAAATGAAGTGGATGTTATTGTCATTGAAGATAGCCTGCAAACAGCTACGCCCGACTCTATCTTCCCGAATAACTGGATTTCTTTTCACGATGATGGCCGCATTTTCTTATACCCCATGTTTGCAGAAAACCGAAGGCAGGAAAGAAAACCCACGGTGCTGGATGCAATTAAGGTAAAGTTTACTGTTAGCGAGATCACTGATATAAGCAGATACGAGACCGAAGGACTTTTTTTGGAAGGAACAGGCAGCATGGTTTTAGACAGGAACAATGAAATTGTTTACGCCTGTCTATCTGCCAGAACTAATGAAAAAATACTGGATGAATTTTGTGAACTGGTTAATTACAGGGCAGTAACTTTCTCAGCAACTGACGAAGCAGGGATAGCTATTTACCATACAAATGTAATGATGTGTATTGCTAAAACCTTTGCAGTGGTTTGTTTGGAATGTGTTACGGATAGAAAAGAAAAAGCAATTTTGCTTGACTCGCTACAAAAAACCAATAAGGAGGTTATTGAAATTTCGTTGCAACAGTTGCATCACTTTGCCGGTAATATGCTTCAGGTGTTGAATAGTAAAGGCGAGTTGCTGCTGCTGATGTCAACGCAGGCTTTTGAATCGTTAACCAACCTGCAGATAACAGCCCTAAAAAAACATAATCGTATCCTTCATTCATCATTAAAAACAATTGAAACGGCCGGTGGTGGCAGTGCCAGGTGCATGATAGCAGAAATATTTCTGCCTGTAAAATAAAAGCCGTCTTGCCTTAGGCGAGACGGCTTCAAACAATATAAATCAAAATATTTTACATGCCCGGAGACAGTTTTTTAGATTTTAATCCTGCCAAAGACGGATCCAGTTCAATGGCTTTATCACACATCTGCATGCCCCTTTCCACCATTCCTTTCTTCTGAAAACAAAGCCCGGCCTGGTAAAGCGCTTTCCCGTCCTTCAAGTCCATTTCCAGCAGCTTCTGGCAATAATCCAGTGCCTTATCATAGTTTTTGCTGTCAAAAAAAGCAGCAGCAACATCTCTTATAAGTTCCTTATCTCCCGGTCTGCGGCCCACCAAATCGTCTAATATTTTTCCACCATTATCAAAATCTCCACTGTAAATGTAAGCAAAGCCCAGGTTCTCGTTAAAATCGTTTCCCTTTATAAAGCCAAGGTCGGCGGCCTTTGTATAGGCTGCAACCGCTTTTTTGTAATTGTTGGTATTAGAATAAAGTAAACCCAGTTCAAAAAACCATTTACTTTTTTTATCATCCAGCAACACTGCATTTTCGTACCAGGTAATGGCCTTGGGTTCAAGCCCCATCGAGAGGTAGTTGCTGGCTAATGTGTAGGTAATTTCAGCATCCTTAGGTGATTTATTTACAAGTGCCAGTAAAAGCTTTTCGGCTTTTCCATAATCTTCCATATTAAAATAGCAAAGTGCAATTATCCTGTCTTTAGTAGCACAGTTTTTACATTTAAGCGCCAGGTCAAGGGCATTCTGGTACTGCCGGTAGTTAAAGTAGATTGTTGTAAGTTCCTTAACCGCCGTTTCATTTTCAGGATCCAGTGCAAGGGCTTTTGTAAAGTCGGCTTTTGCAGCATCTGTTTTACGCATTTCGTTGTTGGCAAAGCCATCTTCAATATATGCCTCAATAAAGCCAGGATTTAGTTCAATTGCTTTTGTAAAATTAGCGGAAGCTACCAGGTAACGTTTGGCCTTTTTTTCTTCCTGCCCTTTTTGAAAATAAAACTGTGAACTATCTGTCTTTTGTGCTGCCAGGCTGCCCACAAGTACAAAATTTAAGAGAAATGTAAGGAGGTTTTTCATAGAGTGAGTATGCAATTATTATTCCAATTATTGGAGGATTATACCTCCTAACGCCGGAAGATGTAGATTTATTTCATAAATCTCTTTCTTTTTATCCACCAAAACAACCTTGACAGCAGGGTTATATACGTTTCCGGTTCCCCAGTATTGTTTGTCGTCACTGTTAAAAATCTCCTTCCATGCAGCTTTTCCGTTTACCCGTATTTTCCAGTCCTTTCTAACAACCGGAGTAAAGTTTAATATGATGAGCATATTATTGCGCTTGCTTTTGCCTTTACGTATGTAAGCTACCACCGATTCGGAACGATGATCCAGGTCAATCCATTCAAATCCTTTGGTATTAAACTGCAGTTCGTGAAGGGCCGGTTCATTTTTATACAGATGGTTCAGATCCTTCACACAATCCTGCATTTGCCGGTGGCAATCAAATTGCAACAGTTCCCAATCCAGTTCTGATTTATAATTCCACTCAGTAGTTTGCGCAAATTCGTTACCCATAAAGAGCAGCTTGGTGCCGGGGTGTGTAAACATATATGTGTATAACAGCCGCAGGTTTGCAAATTTCTGCCACTCATCGCCGGGCATTTTGTACAGCATCGGGCTTTTTCCGTGTACTACTTCATCATGACTGAAAGGAAGCATAAAATTTTCGTCGTAATAGTACATCATACTGAACGTAAACTTATCCTGCTGAAACTGCCGCATCAGCGGATTCATCTTAAAATAATTCAGGGTGTCATGCATCCATCCCATCATCCACTTCATACCAAAGCCAAGCCCACCCTGTGTTGTGGGTTTTGATATTTTTGGCCAGTCACTTGCTTCTTCAGCTATCGTTTGTACATCCGGAAAATCTCGGTAGACGGTTTCGTTAAAATGTTTGATAAATTCTATGGCCTCCAGATTTCCGTTGCCGCCAAATTTGTTGGGTATCCACTCTCCATCCTTTCGGGAATAATCGAGCCTCAGAATTGAATTCACCGCATCAACCCGAATGCCATCTACATGAAACAAATCAAGCCAGAATCTTGCGCTGCTGATCAAAAAAGATCGTACTTCTCCCCGCTCGTAATTAAAAATATAACTGTTCCAGTCCTGGTGATAACCTTTGGTCATGTCGGCGTATTCATAGGTATGTGTTCCGTCAAACATAAATAAGCCATGCGCATCGTATGGAAAATGAGAAGGCACCCAGTCTAAAATAACACCAATATCTTCCTGGTGAAAAGCATCTACCAGTTCCCTGAAATCATCCGGCGTGCCAAAGCGTGATGTAGCAGCAAAATACCCGGTACCTTGATATCCCCAACTGCCATCGTATGGAAATTCCATAACGGGCATCAATTCCACATGAGTAAAGCCCATTTTTTTCACATAGGGTACTAGGTGTTCTTTAAGCTGTATGTAACTGTTATAACTTTCTTCATCGGTTTTAATGGGCCGCATCCAACTGCCCAGGTGTACTTCATAAACGGACCATGCTGCATTCAGGGAATTATGCTTCTTCCGATTTTTCATCCAGACTGCATCATTCCAGCTATGTTCATTTTGCCAGGTAATGCTTGCTGTTGCAGGTCTTAACTCGCAGTACTGTCCGTAAGGATCTGTTTTTTTTGTAACGGTCCCTTTAAACCCTTTAATATAATATTTATAAGTCTCTCCTTTTTTTATGTTTGGAATAAAGCCTTCCCAAATGCCCGATTTATCGAGCCGCACATAAAGTGGATGCGCCTGTTCTTTCCATCCATTAAATTCGCCAATGACAGAAACCTTTGTTGCATTGGGTGCCCAAACCGCAAAATAAAAACCTTTGGTATTTAAAACATTCAGGCTGTGGCTACCCAATTTTTGATAAGCATTATAGAAAGTACCCTTTTTAAAATTTACAATGTCTTCATCTGTAAAAAGTGAATAGTTCCAAACCGGTTTCTGCGAATCAATAAAATG
>JBBQLS010000146.1:0-8933 GCA_038328115.1 Chitinophagales bacterium | reverse complement strand
CTCAGCGGCACATTCACCGCCAAACCCCCATCAGCCGTTTCCTTGTATTTATGGTTCATATCCAGGGCGGTTTGCCACATGGTTTTTATAACACCGTCTAAACTTACTTTGGCATAATCGGGGCTGCTTTGCATGGCCAGTTGGCTGGCTGTGATGGCCTTAATGGCACCCATGGTGTTGCGTTCTATGCAGGGCACCTGCACCAGGCCACCAATGGGGTCGCAGGTCATACCCAGGTGATGTTCCATAGCAATTTCGGCAGCCATTAAAACCTGGCGTTGTGTGCCGCCGAGGCATTCGGTAAGTGCGGCTGCGGCCATGGCACTGCTAACGCCAATTTCGGCCTGGCAACCACCCATAGCGGCTGATATGGTTGCTCCTTTTTTAAAGATGCTGCCGATCTCTGCAGCGGTAAGCAAGAACTGAATTATTTTTTCCTCGCTGTCTCCTTCACAAAAAGCAATATAGTATTGCAGTACGGCAGGTATAACTCCAGCAGCGCCGTTTGTTGGTGCAGTAACTACCCTGCCAAAGCTTGCATTCTCTTCATTCACCGCAAGGGCAAAACAACTTACCCAATCCAGAATATAGGTAAAATTATTGCCGCCTTTTTTTACCAGTTCAAGCCAGCTATTATAGTCGTGGTATGTTTTGCCTGCCATTAATTTTTCATTCAGGTTGGCAGCACGGCGTTTTACCTGCAGTCCGCCGGGCAAAATGCCGGTTACATGACAGCCACGGTAAATACATTCCTTCATCACACGCCATATATTCAGCAAACCCGCTTTGGTATCTGCTTCCGGGCGCCAGGCGGTTTCATTTTCCAACACCACATCGCTGATGTTAAGCCCGGTCTTCATACACCAATGCAATAATTCGTTTGATGTGTTGATGGGGAAAGGAAGATGCACATCTGCCGATGAAGTGTCAGCTTCACCTTCCTTTACTACAAAGCCTCCGCCTATTGAATAAAATGTTTCTGCAAAATTTTCGCCATTATCAAGCTCCACTAAAAAACTTAAAGCATTGGGATGAAATGGCAGCGATTCACCCATTAAAAATTCAATATCTTCTGCCGGGTCAAAATCAATTTCGTGTTTACCACTGATGAGTATTTTTTTCATCAGCCTGATATCGGCAATCTTTGCGTGAATGTTATTTACATCAAAACTTACGGGATCATCTGCGCTTAAACCTAATTGCACGGCAATATCAGTACCATGGCCCACCCCGGTTTTTGCCAGCGAACCGTACAATAAAATACGAATGGCTTTTACATGGTTCAGTAAATTCCTGTTAACCAAAGAAGCAGTAAACTGCTGTGCGGCACGCCAGGGCCCCAGTGTATGGCTGCTGGATGGCCCCACACCAATTTTAAACATATCAAAAACAGAAATTGCTTCGTGGCTCATTCGTTTAAACTTTATGTCGGTTTAACAATTGCATGGCCGGTTATTATCAAATTTTTATTGAACTGCTGTAAGCTGAATGGTAAAAAGCAGGATAGAGTTTGCAGGAACAGTTCCGGCTGCATTGGCACCGTAGCCAAGCGTTGGCGGCAGGTATAAGTTGATAGAGCCCCCTGCTTTAATTAAAGGAAGCCCCCGTTGCCAGCCAACTATCAATGCTCCCAAAGTATATGTTGACGGTACAGTTTCTTCGGCAGTTGAAGTAAACTTGGTACCATTGGTTAAATATCCTGAATATTTTACTGTAACGGCCGAGCAAACTTCCGGCATAACTGTTCCGGTACCAGCCGGGGGATTTATTTCGTAATAAAAACCACCGGAATTTAAAATAGCCGCCGGGCGGTTGGCAGTAACCCAAGCCTGTAAACTGGTAAGTTCAGAAGCCGGCACTACAACAGTTGACGCAGTATAAGTGCATCCCGGATCTGATGTTTTAGCACACGAGGATAGAAATACACAAAGAGAAAAGAAAATGACCAATCTGCTGAACATAGTTTTTATTTTTTTATTTAGTATGAAAATTTATGGTTTAAAACAGACCGTTGCTTTTCTCATCGCCTGATGCATGACTTTAACATGGTTCAGTAAATTAACCACAACCAATTAAAATACCCCGCATCTATTTTAAAAATATCAAAAACAGCAATTGCTTTGTGGCTCATGTTTTTTCTCTGCAATTACTTTAAAACCGTGAGTTGGACGGTAAAAAGAAGTATTGAATTTGCAGGAATAGATCCGGTGGCTGTGGCTCCATAACCCAGCGTTGGAGGTAAATACAAATTGATAGATCCCCGTTCTCTTATGAGCGGAAGTCCCCGTTGCCAGCCAACGATCAGGTTTGCCAGGCTAAAGGTTGCGGGAACAGTTTCTTCTGTGCTGGAAGTAAATTTAGATCCGTCGGTTAAATAACCTGCATATTTTACCGTTACTCTCGAACAAACATTGGGGGTATCTACTCCGGAGCCTGTTGCATTTATTTCGTAGTAAAAGCCGCCGGGATGTAAAATTGAAGCCGGCCTGTGCGCTAAAACCCATGTCCGTAAGCTGTCCATTTCGGCAGCGGGTACCACAACGGCCGATGGCGTAAGGTTACATCCTGTTGCCACGTCGGTTGTTTTTTCGCAGGAAGATACAATTACACAAAAGGAAAATAAAATGAGCAATCTGCTGAACATAGTTTTCGTTTTTATTTAGAGTGAAAATTTACGGATTTGAACCGGCCTTTGCCGCTTTGCTTTTTAACTCCTGGTAAAGCTGCTCATTCATTTCCCATTTATACTGCATACGAAAATAGGAAAAAAAGAACATGCAGATAATTACTGCAGCCACAATAGTTGATAAAGAACCGGACATTCCGGCCGAAACTTTAGTGTACCATTCTGGTAAAAAGAAATAAATGACTGCAACAAAAAGCAGGATGGGTACACTGAACAACGCTGCCATGGGCAGCCCCGAAGTAAGTTTAACAGCAAATTTTTTTTGTGTATCTCTTACCTGTTCCCAATAGGTTAAAAATTCTTTATCTTTTTCAGAAAGCATGCTGCAAAACTAATGCAATTTGGCAGGACTTTGTTATTTAGTGAATATCTTGTAGGTTTGTCTGGCCTAAACATTGTGCATGAAAATAGAACAACTGCTGGTACAGCATTTTTACAACAACAGGGAGGTTAGATTACAGGGTATGGGAACTTTTACACTCTCAGACGATTTTGTAATGCCTAAAGAGAATGATAAGGATGCAGCGATACCCGAAAATGCCATCAGCTTTCAATACAATGCCCGGGCCGTGGCAGATGATGCATTGATAGACTATATCGTGCAACAAACCCGTAAAATGAAATCCCTTGCTGCGGCGGATCTGGATTCTTATCTGGTACTGGGCAAACAATTCCTAAATATCGGCAAGCCTTTTAAGATTGAAGGCGTGGGTATGCTGGTTAAAACGCAGCAGGGCGACCTGGAGTTTACAAAAGGTCACGCATTTCATGCAAAAATGGATACCACGCCGGCCGCTTTAAAAGAACAAAGAGCCAATCCCGAAATTTCCTTTGCTTCGGAAAGTAAATCTGAAGGCGGTAGTAAAAAAGGTCTGCTGATTGCAGGCATTGTGATTGGCATGGCACTAGTTGGCACAACTGCCTGGTATTTTTTAAGTAAACAAAATAACAATACGCCCCATGAGCATATTGCTGCTCCTGTAAATACGGATACGGCAAAAACCGTTGTTCCAAAAACAGACACCATTGCTTTAAAACCAGCAACTCCTGCGCCGGCAAATGACGGCTACACTTTTAAAGTGGTTTTCTTTAAAACTGTGGATTCCACCGCTGCAGTTGCAAAAATGAATATTTTAACGGCACGCCATCACAAAGTAATTATGTATAAAGAAGATTCAGCTACTTATGCATTGGCCGAACCTTTTACACTTCCGCTATCAGATACTGCGCACATTAAAGATTCGCTCAACCGGTTTTATTACCTGGGAAAAGGATTTATAGAATTGCAATAATATTTTCCAAATCCAAAATTCAGGAGTATCATGCTGCAACCGGTTCAAAAAAAAATGTCATCTGCATTTTGGATATTAGCCCTGGCTGATATTGCGGGTATTGCCGCCAACCAGCAAGCCTTGTATTTTATTGCCAAGCCACTGCTTATCCCTGCTTTGCTGCTCTTGTTGTTGTTTACAAGATCATCCCTGCCAGGGAAAAATATTTTGCTTGCAGGTTTGTTCTTTTCCTGGATGGGCGATGTGTTTTTATTGTTTGAATATAAAAATGCACTCTTTTTTATTTTTGGCCTGGCCAGTTTTTTAACTACCCATATATTTTATATCGTTTATTTTTTAAGAATCAGATCAGCCAATACTTCGCTGTTAAAAAAACAACCCGTTTTAATTGCATTGGTACTGGCATATGGTGTTGGGCTTGTGTGGCTGCTTTACCCGCACCTGGGCGATTTAAAATTACCCGTTACGGTTTATGCGGCCGTTATTTGCACTATGCTGCTTTGCAGCCTGCATATCTTTTTAAAAGTAAACAACAAGGCCGCCAGGTATTTTTTAGCCGGGGCATCTGCCTTTGTAATTTCGGATTCACTGCTTGCCATCAATAAATTTTATCAGCCATTTGCGTATGCCGGCGTGTTCATTATGCTTACCTACTGCGCAGCCCAATATTTTATTGTACGTGGATATACTGAACAAATATGATTACAAAGGAAGTATTACTTAAAGAACTTTCAGGTAACACCTGGATTATGCTGAAACCCTCTCCCATTGAAGGTATTGGTGTATTCACCCTGCGTGACATTCCCAAAGGCTGCCGGGATATGTTTGGTAAACCGGATACTGCCGGTGAATGGATTACTGTTTCAAAAAAAGAAGTTGAGGGTCTGCCTGCACATGCACAATTTCTGGTGGGTAATTATTGCCTGTACGATGAAGCAAATTATTTTGTGCCGGCACAGGGATTTAAAAAAATGGACCTTTCGCTTTTTTTAAACCACTCCGATGAGCCCAATATTATTTCGGTTGATGATGGCGATTATTTTGAAGCTACAAGAGATATTAAACAAGGCGAAGAACTGCTTATTGATTATGGAGAGCTCGTTGATAGGGAGTAAAATAACAGGCTTAAAATCATTCTCTTAATTTTTTGTTAACCTCCCTTAAAATTTTGATATAATTAGGATTAGATTTACTTTCAATGCCGATTAACTCGCTTTTACTCCTCCCCTATTATTTATCATTTTTATTAATAATAAAACTCAAAAAAATGAAACATTTTAAGTTTGTTGCAGCAATTTGTTTTGCTGGCACCATGTCTTTCTCCATGTCGTCCTGCAATTCGGGCGAAGACAAAAAACCGGTTGATGCCCCGGCGGATACTACAGCGGTAAAGGCTCCTGAAACTACCCCTGCCAAGCCGGCGAACCTGATGGTAATGATGCACAAAGTTGCAAATTATGCCAAATGGCAGGCAGGCTATGAAATGGGTGATTCTATGCGCCTTGCCCATGGCTTGCACAATTATGTTTTGGCAAGAGGCTTAAAAGATACCAATATGGTAATGGTAGTTGTAAAAATGGATGATGCAGCCAAGGCTAAAGAATTTACATCATCAGCAGATCTGAAAGGGGCTATGCAGAAAGCCGGCGTAGTTGGTGCGCCAACCATCAGCTATATGGATGTGCAGATGCAGGATACTACTGCAAATACGGCTACTATCCGTATGATGGTAACGCACAAAGTAAAAGATTGGGATGCCTGGAAAAAAGTATACGATGAAGATAAACCTAATCGTGTAAATGCCGGACTAACTGACAGGGTTCTTTCCTATAGCGTTGGCGATAATCACCAGGTATCAATGGTTTTCCTGGTTTCGGATATGAAAAAAGCAGATGACTTTTCCAAATCGCCTGAGCTGAAAGCAAAGATGGAAGCAGGTGGTGTAGAAGGCCCTCCTACTTTCTTTTATTATACGATTGCTAAGAAATACTGATAAATTTAACAAAGAGCGGCCGTCTTAAAATAAGTCGGCCGCTCTTTTTTTACAACACTACAAAGGGATTATCATCCCAGTCATCTGTTTTTTTTGCTCTGATGATTTTTTTGAACCAATCATACAAAAGTTTCCAACTTACTCTCATAGGTTTTCGCTTTTAATGGTTAACAATTAAAAGTATCTAAAAATCCCTCCTGCAATGCTGCAGAAGGGATTTTTTTTATTTTGCAGATGTACACCGTACATCTAAGATCATACTTCTTAGTATCCGCCCATTCCGCCCATATCAGGTGCGCCATGGCTGTGTGCTGCTTCTTCTTTTGGCTTATCAGCAATCACACATTCTGTTGTTAACAACATGCCAGCAATTGACGCTGCATTTTCCAAAGCTACACGGCTTACTTTAGTCGGGTCAATAACGCCAGCTTTAAATAAGTTCTCGTACACTTCAGTTCTTGCATTAAAACCAAAATCAGCTTTACCTTCTTTGATCCTTTGCACTACAATAGAACCATCAATACCAGCATTGGAAGTAAGGCAACGGATAGGCTCTTCCAAAGCACGACGCACAATGGCCATACCGGTTTGCTCATCAGCTATCTGTCCTTTTACTTTTGGTTCAAGGGCTGCAATGGCACGAATGTAAGCAACTCCACCACCCGGTACAATACCTTCTTCAACCGCTGCTCTTGTAGCATGTAATGCATCATCAACACGGTCTTTCTTTTCTTTCATTTCAAGTTCTGTAGCTGCGCCAATGTATAAAACCGCAACACCACCTGCTAATTTAGCAAGACGTTCCTGTAGTTTTTCTTTATCGTAATCAGATGTGGTTGTTTTTATCTGTGCTTTTATCTGCTCAACACGGCCAACGATCGCTTTCTTTTCTCCTTTACCACCAACGATGGTAGTATTGTCTTTATCCATCATAATGGAAGAAGCCTGTCCTAATGAACTTAACTGAACATCTTCCAGTTTATTACCCATTTCTTCGCTGATAACTTCACCACCGGTAAGGATAGCAATATCAGTAAGCATTTCTTTCCTGCGGTCGCCAAAGCCCGGTGCCTTTACAGCAGCTACTTTAATGGTACCGCGTAATTTATTTACAACCAATGTTGCCAATGCTTCACCTTCCAGGTCTTCGGCAATAATCAGCAACGGACGGCCGCTTTTTGCAACAGCTTCCAGTACCGGAAGGATATCCTTCATGGTCGAAATCTTTTTGTCGTAGATCAGGATGTAAGGGTTCTGTAATTCAGCCTGCATTTTCTCGCTGTTGGTTACAAAATAAGGGCTGATATAACCACGGTCAAATTGCATTCCTTCCACAATGTCAACAGTTGTATCGGTACCTTTCGCTTCTTCCACAGTAATAACACCTTCCTTACCTACTCTGCCAAAAGCTTCAGCAATCAACTTGCCAATGGTTTCGTCGTTGTTTGCAGAGATGGTAGCAACCTGTTGAATTTTTTTGCTGTCGTTACCAACTGTCTGGCTTTGTGCTTTTAAACTTTCTACTACAATGCTTACAGCTTTATCAATTCCACGCTTAAGATCCATTGGGTTGGCACCTGCTGCAACCATTTTCAGACCTTCGCTGATGATGCTTTGAGCCAGTACAGTAGCAGTAGTTGTTCCATCACCTGCAATATCTGCAGTTTTAGAAGCCACTTCTTTTACCATTTGTGCGCCCATGTTCTCAATAGGATCTTCCAGTTCAATCTCTTTAGCAACGGTAACACCATCCTTAGTTACAGTGGGAGCACCAAATTTGCGTTCCAGCACTACGTTACGGCCTTTGGGGCCAAGAGTTACTTTTACAGCGTTTGCCAAAGTGTCAACGCCTTTTTTCATTTTATTTCTTGCTTCAATATCGAAGAATATCATTTTTGCCATAAAAATTAATTTGATAATGTGCTGATCAGCTAATGTGCTAATGAACACCGGTTATAATAATTTGTTTCTTTATAAGAATTTTATTGCTGAAGGAATTAGCAAATTATCGAATTAGCTGATCAGCTAATTAAACGATCGCTAAAATATCACTCTCCCTCATAATCAGATAATCCTTTCCTTCAACCGAAATCTCAGTTCCGGCATATTTGCCATATAAAACCTCGTCTCCGGCTTTTACGGTTACGGGTTCGTCTTTTTTACCCGGTCCGGCAGCCAGTACCACGCCACGTTGGGGTTTTTCTTTTGCAGTATCCGGTATAATAATTCCACCGGCAGTTTTTACTTCAGCAGCAGCAGGTTTTACAATAACCCGGTCGTGCAAAGGTGTAATGCTTAATTTTTTTGAAGCATTTGTTACTTTAGCCATAATTGTATTTGTTTTGATTTTTTTAAGAGAATTACCGTTTTTTAACGGGTGGCAAAGGTACTGCCATTATTGTACCAATTAGAATTAAGTACATAAGATGGCAGGATTTTGGTGAAAAAAATGCAGTATCCGGTTTATTTGAACAAATTCGGCAGGATTTTTTGTCAGTATTGTTGCTTCGTAACAATATAATTGCCACAGGAGGTACGGAAGAACAAAAAAATACAAATCGAGTTTCCCTGCTTCCTTGGCAAACTTTTTTTGCTGTAGGTAAAAATCAACCCAAAACTCAAAACCCCAAACTTCTTCATACATTTGCAGCTTCAAAAGCAAAAGTTCTTTAAGAAATGATCAGCAGAAGAAATATCCGGGTAAAAGTAATGCAGACCTTATACAGCATTGACAGTATGAATGGCGATGCAAAACCCGGCGAGGCAACAGGCATTCTTACCAAAAAAATAGAACAAAGCAGGCAAATATTTACCTACCTCGTTTATTTTATAACCGAAGTTGCCCGCTATTCCGAAACCGATGCCAGGCAAAAAGCCTCCAAACACCTGCCTACAGCGGCCGACCTGAATATAAATACAAAAATTGCCGGTAACGAATTACTTTGGAAAATTGTAGAAAATG
>JBBQLS010000145.1:0-9052 GCA_038328115.1 Chitinophagales bacterium | reverse complement strand
CCGCTGTATCCAATTAGTATCATCGTTATTTTTTAATCATCTAATTTACCAAGCTTTTGTATGCTTCCAGTATATTTTGCCAAATATTTTCACGGGGATAATTTGCTGTGATGTCCTGTTGCAGCTTTTTTGCCATGATTTGCATATGTTGCGGATGCAGCAATCCGTATTTTAAAAGCTTAAGCATCTGTTGTTCATTTCCGCTGTCAAAAATTAACCCGGTTTCATTATTGGTTACAATATCAATATTGCCGGTAATGTGGCTGCAGATAACCGGCAAGCCCATTGCTCCGGCTTGTAAAAGCACGTTGGGAAAACCTTCCCGGTGTGATGGAAAAACAAAAAAATCAGCCAGGCCCATATAATACTCAACCTGCGTGGTCCAGTTTATATGGATGATGGAAGGGTTTATTTCAATTTCATGTAAAGTTTCTGCAGGCAGCGGATCTAAGGTAGCTTCATATTCACCTACCAGTATCAACACAAGTTCTTCATTTGTTTTTTGAAGCTGGGTAAAAACATGTACCAGTTCTGCAATACCCTTATCAACAACCAACCTGCCAATGCAAAGCAGGTAAATATTATCGGCGGTAAAATTTATCTGTGCTTTTATTTCATCCGTTATTTTAGCATCAAGATTTTCTTTACTAAACCGCTGAAGTTCTATGCCATTGGTAGAACCCTTTGCAATGATCCTGAGTTTTGATGTTTTACAAAGTTTATGCTGTGTTATAAACTGCATTAACGAATTGCTGTTTGGCCAAACCTGACCGGCGGCCGCATAGGTAATTTTTTCAATAAATTTCAACAGGTGATACTTAAATCCTTTTTCAACCATTAAAGGCAGTCCGGCCACTGTATGTATTCTAACTTTTACCCCGCAGAATTTTGCTGCCATCATACCCAGCAAACCAGCTTTAGGTGTGTGCGAATGCACAATATCGGGTCTTTCCTTCCTGAAAATTTTAATTAAACTGAACAGGCATTTTAAATCCTGTAACGGCGTTATCTTCCTTGTCATAGGCACTATAATATGCCTGCATTGTTCTTTTTCAATCACAGCAGCTAGCTCTTTACCATCTGCACTTATCATCAGCACGCTAAAGCCGTGCGTAGCCATAAAATGCATTTGCCCCGGCAGCAGGTAACGCAAAGCCATGGGCACCGTTGTAATGCGTATTAATTTTATATTGCTGTTTTTTTGCGGCAAGTGTACTTTTTGAATATTATGGTTTAATTATTGTAACCAAAATTAACTTCATATTATTAAAAGGCAGTCAAAATTTTTATGATACATTTGAAAGCTGTTAGCAGCAGGGGGAACCTTCATGGAAACATATCCCTTAAAAAACTTTAAAATTCAATGAACTATTTAGATTTCATATTATTTCCCTTTTACGTTGTGCTGTTTTATTTCCTCTTCAGCGCCCGCCGGAAAAACTATACCGACCCGGTGCTGAAACACTACCACAAACAGGGTTTCTGGATAAAAATAGTGGCTGTTATGGCTTTCACTTTTTTTAACACGATGGTTTCTGTTGGAGACTCTTTTTTGTTATTTTTTACCGAGGGTACCAATATATGCCATATGATATTGAAAGATTCTTCGCAAATAAAATGGCTGTACCTGCCCAGTACTGATTTTGATCAAACCCTGTTGAAAAATGCGGCCAACATGGGCTACCTGAAGAATGAGAACAACTATATGATTGTAAGAATCACCGCCTTGCTGTCATTTGTTTCATTTCAAAAATACCTTATTCTAAATCTTTGTTTTTCCATGTTATCGTTTTCGGGAGTATGGCGCTTATACCGTTTTTTTTACGATCAATACCCGCATTTACACAAGCAACTGGCAATTGCTATATTGTATTTACCCACTTTTGTTTTCTGGAGTTCGGGCATTTTAAAAGACCCGATTTGTACCGGTGCCATGGGTTGGTTAACCTATGCACTTTATGAAACTTTTTATAAAAAGAAAGACCTGCTTAAAAATATTATTATCATATTTATCTCGGGATACCTTCTGTTTGTAATTAAAGTGTACATACTTATTTCTTATGTGCCTTTTTTCTTTCTTTTCCTGGTTTTAAAAAATGTAAATCTTATAAAAAGCAAAGTGTTGCGTATCAGCTTTGTTTTGGGTTTAATCGTTATCGCCATAACTATGTTTACTACCGTTATGGCGCAGTTAGCCGGAACCCTGGGCGCTTACGGAGGTGATGATGTAACAAAAAATATTTCCATTTACCAAAAGGCTTATGCTGAGCAGGAAGATGTGGGCTCAAGTTTTTCGTTGGGTGTTGAATACGATGGTTCTGTTCAAAGCCTGCTGAAAATAGCTCCTGCAGCGGTAGTTGCAACCTTGTTCAGGCCGTTTCTCTGGGAATCAAAAAAAATATCAACGCTTTTCTCTTCTATTGAAAGCATGATAATTATGTTCTTTACTCTATATGTTTTGTATAAAGCCGGCCCTGTAAATTTTGTACGATCGATAGCCAAGGATCCAACTGTTTTATACTGCCTTTTATTTTCATTGCTGTTTGCACTATTTGTAGGGGCTACCACTGCAAATTTTGGCACCTTGGTGCGTTATAAAATTCCCTGTATGCCTTTTTATGTTGCTGCTATATTTTTGATACAGGACAGGATCAAGAAAACAAAAAACAGTCCCGTGATTAACGGGACTGTGTGATTTCAAAGGGGGTAATTAACCATTATGCGTTTGCTGCCCGTTCGGTTCTGGCCGATGAAAAAGGAGCTAATATATTCAACCAAGTAGTTTTAAGATAATTGTTTATTGAACCAGACACTGATAATCGTTCATCAGACTTTAGCCTTGATAGGATAACTGGTGGTAAGGCTTCAAAATTATTATTAATGGCATCTGCAGCCGGCCACATGATAAAACTCAGTTTTTTAAATCTATCCGTTTTTTGAAAAACAATAGTGATACCTGCAAAGGCAATCAGAAAGCAGGTATAGTGTAAAGCAGCCAGTGCCTTGTTATTGAATTTGGTTTGATGAATATGAAAGCGGTTACGGATGTAGTAATACATTTTCCAGCCGGTTGAATAATCCCAGTCTTTTTTTACTGAAAATGCTGTTGCAGGATGGTAATGAATGCTGCTGGTTACTGTACAAACGGGTATTTTATTGCGCCTTACAATTCTGTAATAATATTCTGTTTCATCGCCCCATAAAAAGAAGCTGGCTTTGGGTACACCAACTCTTTCTATAATACGCCTGTTAATAAATGTGCCGTTAAACGGGTGGCCAATGCCTTCTATTATATTACCCGGTACCTCGTCTAGTGTTTTATAACCACCGGTATTCCACACAAAAGATTTTCTGTCTTTGTTATCAATAACTGCGCAGTTCATCAGGGTTAATTCGGCAGGTTGAGCCAATAATAAATTTTCAAGAGCATCTTCTTTCGGCATACCATCATCATCCATACACCATATCCATTCGTAGCCTTGCTGATACCCCATTTTAATGGCAGTACTAAACCCTCCGGCTCCTCCTATATTGTTTTGGGAGAAATAGGTTAAATCCTTCTGGTTCTTTAACCACTCTTCTGTACCATCGGTACTTCCGTTGTTTATTACTAAAATACCATCTAAGGGGCGTGATTGATTGCGCAATGCAGTAATGCAATCAGACAGAAGGGCTAAACGGTTGTACGTGACAACCACAGCAACTACCTTTTCCATAGGAATTGGTTTGGGTTTTTGAATAGAATAAATTGGACAGTGATATAACGCAGTGAAAGACCGGTTATTGTATAAAGAAGGCTATTTTTCTTTAATTTTCTGTATTGGGGAACACAGGCACTTTATTTCCGGCACTGAGAGATTGCAGGAAAGATTGTGAAAAATCAAGGGCTTCGCCTATTACATGATGCATATCCATATAGCGGTAAGTGGCAAGCCGGCCTAAAAAGGAAATGTTGGAAGATTGCATGGCTTCTGTACGATAAGCTAGCAACATATCTTTATCTTTTTCCAACCTTTTGGGATAATATGGAATATCTTCTTCAGTTGTTTCTTTACTAAACTCTTTAAAATAAACAGTTTTCTCGTGTTGCTCCCAGGGAGCAAAATGCTTATGCTCATGCACCCTGGTATGAGGAACCGTTTCATCGCAATAATTAATTACTGCATTGCCCTGGTAGTCTCCATCGGCAGTGTGCTTTTCAAAAGTTACCGTGCGGTAGCCAAGCCTGCCAAATTTATAATCAAAAAAAGCATCAATGGGGCCAGTGTAAAATATATGATTATAAGTTGATAGAAATTCGCTGCTATACTTAAATTTTTTGTTTAGGCTGATATTGATCTTCGGACTGTCCAGTAATTTTTCAATCAATTCTGTATAGCCATTTACCGGTATGCCCTGGTAAATATTGTTATAATAATTATCGTTATAATTAAAACGCACCGGTAATCTTTTTAAAATAGATGCCGGCAATTCGGATGGTTCGCAACCCCATTGTTTTTTTGTGTAGCCATAAAAAAATGCATGGTACAAATCTTTGCCTAAAAATTTAAGCGCCTGTTCTTCGAAAGACTGAGGATCGGTGATGCTTTTATCGCCCAGGCTTTCTATAAATGCTTTGGCCTCTTCAGGCCCAAATGTTTTATTAAAAAACTGGTTGATGGTATGCAGGTTAACCGGCAGCGAGTAAACATTGCCCTTATAATTTGCTTTTACCCGGTTGATGAAAGGTATAAATTCAACAAAGCTGTTTACAAAATCCCAGATCTCTTTTTTATCAGTATTAAAAATGTGCGGCCCATATTCATGAACCATCACATTGGTTTCTGCATCTCTTTTGGTGTGGCAGTTACCGGCTACATGGCTGCGTTCGTCCCACACGTCAATAGTACAATCCAGTTGTTGGGCCAGTTTATTGGCCAATACTGCCCCTGAAAACCCTGCGCCCACTATTAAAAATCTGTGCTGCATGTAGCTTTAATTTTTTTACAAAATAACCTATTAGTTCAATATTCTTCCGTAAATCCTTGTGTATTTTTCAATGGCGTTTTCTAATGAATACCATTTTACCGCACCGGCTCTTATTGTAGCTGCATCATAATTTTTATTATTGTCAATTTCGTCAATGGCGCTATTGAATGTTGCATCTGTAAATTTATCTATCACAATACCTGAGTTACAGCTTTGCACAATTTCTGCCACATCACCCACGCCCCCATTGGTTATTACCGGAATACCCATAGCCATAATTTCGCCATGTTTGGTTGGAGATGATGATTGCTTGGAATAGCAGGGCTTTATAAAAAATATAGAATAACTGCTTAAAGAAAGCAATACAGGCACCTGCACACGGGATGCTTTTTTAACCAACACTTTATCTGCCGGTATTTCATATTGCGCTGCAATTGCTTTTATCTCTTCGTGCCTGTGCGGCGATATAAATAAAAATTTTGCAGCCGGAATACGCTTGCTCAACAGCTTGCAAAATTGCAGCATTTCTGCAGTAAGGTACCAGCCACCAATTGAACCTAAGTAGCTGATGACAAAATCATTTTCATTAATGTTAAGCTCTTTCTTTAAATCTGTTTTTTCTTTTTCATCAATTTTTGAATAATCAAAAAGATCCAGGTCGGCACTACAGGGAATTACTTCCAGGGGAATTGATGCTTTATATTCCGGCCACCCTTTAATAATAGTTTCGGCTGCGTAAGTAAGACAAACAATTCCATCGCTTTGCTTTACAGCTTCCGATTCCTTTTTAGCAAAGAAATTATAAACAGTTTTATAAAGCAGGTTTTTAGTATTCCACATGCCGCCCTCAACACGGCTATCGGCGTAAAACTCACGAATGTCATTTAAAAATTTAACGCCCATCGTATTCTTCATCCACAAACCTATTAATGCCGGTACACCGGCACGGGTATGTACCATATCAATACCTTCAGCTTTATGCAATTTTTTTGCAGCCCTGCGCATTTTTATAACATCAAACAAAGTAGAAAGAACTGGTGGGTTTTTGGTATAGTCAAGCGGTATCCAACTGATATTACTTTTATCAAGTAACTCCTGAATATAATTTTTGTTCTGATGATAAACATGCTCTTTTTCGCAGCTGATCAAAAATATTTTGTAGCCTCCTTTGCTCAATCCCTGTAAATACGGTATTACCTGGCTTTGGCCGAGTGGATCGGTCATACCATCGTAGGAAATAAATAATACTTTTTTTGTTGTGCTCAATTGCAGTTTGTTTTCGGCTTAATATCTTACAAGATACCGGAGATAATGTTTTAAGGCAAAAACCATTTTATATTTAAAGGAATGCATGGCTATGTAATGTTTTTTTATGCCTTCATGTTCTTTTAGCGGAATTTCGGTAACCGGTATCGAATTTGCCAATGCATCACTTTCAATCTGAAACCGGTCATCAGGCACACAATTGGTACCGCTTCCATCATGCCCAATATTTGATACCAATGATTTTTGGGGATACAAACACATGCCATCATTTAAAAAAACAGTTGAGTGCCAGATAGCATTCCAGCTTCTAAGTTTGCCTTTGGCAACAGCTTTAAGACCCCAGAAAAACTCAAAAGTACCGTCCATGTTCAGTCTTTTGATATTGCCTTTTTTCTTTACAGCTTCATGCACAGCAAGTGGATCTAATTTAAAATGATCCCAGGCACGTTTCCAGGTGGCCCAGCCCCATGTGGTGGTATGGTAAAAGAAATAAGTTGATTCTTTTACTTCAACAGCATCAAATTCTGGCCGCCGAAATGCAGCAATATGCATCACTTTGGGATTGTTCTCATAAAAATCAAGCGCATCATTCATGTAAGTTAAAAATCCCGGAGAAAGCAAACCATCATCTTCCATCGCTATCACTCTGCCAAATTCATTTACCATTCTTGTAACACCTTCTGCATTCGATTTTATCAATCCTTTATTTTCAGTTGCTTCAATAATCGAAACTTCTTTACACCATTGTTTTTCACGCACTACTTTTTTTACTTCGGCAATAGCCGCTAAAGTTTCTTCGGTTGCTCCTGGCTTTGGACCATCAATATAAATAAAGAGTTTCGATTCATCGGCCAGCCGGTTATTACGCAGCGATTCCAACACAAGCCGGGTATGTTCCGGCCGGTTGTATGCAAAAAAAACTATGGGCGCCAGTGATCGCATGTCTGGTTATTTGGATTTAAATAAATTTCGTTTTAAACGCCCCAGCATATATTTTGTTTTATAAAACGGAACTAATATTTCTGCAGGCCTCGGGTTATTCTGCCTTTTAAATTCATCATCAAGCACTATCTTTTTCAATTCACTTAAAGGAGGAATGACTAAAGCTGATTTTTTACCAGCATTAGTTACCAACTCCTGTAACAAGGCTATCCATTGATTGCTGCAGGTTTCAATAGAATACGATCCAATGATTTTTTGCCTTGCAGCCTTCGACATCTCTTTCCATAAAGACGGGTTTTCTTTTAATTTTTTTATAGCCGCAACAAACTCATCTTTTCTGTCATCAATTAAAATACCTTCTACATTATTTGTGATAAGGTCTGATATGCCGCTACGCATATTGGTGCATATAGCCACCAATCCACAACTCATTGCTTCCATTAAAGTAATGGGCAGTCCTTCAAATTCTGAAAGCAAAACAAAAACCTGGTTTTGCAATAAATGGGCCTGTACTTCGGTAGATTTTAATTTACCCTTAAACTGAACATGCAAATCTTTACCGGTTGTATTTAAAATCTCCTGTACCGCAAGCACTGCAGGGCCATCGCCATAAATTGTATAACTGGTGTTTGGTACTTCTTTAGCGGCCTTACAAAAAGCATTCGTTACATCAGAAATCCGTTTTTGGTTTTCATCAATACGCCCCGCATAAACCACTTTAAGTTCACCATCTGTTGAAAGCCCGGCAACTTCTGAAGTTACTGGTGCGCCAATCGGGATATATTTTATGGATTTATGCTGCGGTGCTGTTTGCTGGCTGATCTGTTGAATTAAATTTGATACGCATACCACAGAAGACACATCGCTTTCATCATTATTGGCAGCATATTTTTTTACCAGGTCGTAATGATACTTATTATCGTTGTGCAAAACCATTACGGTTGGTATGCCGGCTTTTTTTATCCATTTGCCTGCTTCTAAAGGAATGGCAAAATAATTAGTGATAAAAATATCGGGCGGAAATGCCTGCACATCTTTCAGTATTGCCAAAACTTTTTCATCATTGAATAATTCCCAGTAAATGAGTTTACATTCAAAGCCTTCGTTAACAAAATAATTATAAGCAGGAAGATTTTTATCGTTTGCTGCAAGAAAAATTATTCTCGATTCAATATTCTTTTCTTTGAAATAAGGCAACAGGCGTTTTATCCAGGTTGTGGGACCGTCTAAATTATTGGGGGCATCAAAAGCGCAGATGGTAACTTTCATTGTTTTGTCTTAGAAAATATCCGGGTCTTTAATGATGTTTCTTTTAACCAAAAAATTAACCAATTTAGGAAAATACAAAACGGCCACTAGTTTTAATGAAACCTTTTTATTTCTCTTACACAATTTCATTAGCTCCTGGTTCATGTGATCCATGTTCAGATAGCCTTTGTACTTTTCATCCATATACCTGAACAATTTCTTTTTATTTTGTACACTTATGGACCGTAACATAGAATTACCCAACACCCTGTAATCGAATAATATCTCAGGTACATAATGAAATTTGTAATTTTTAAATACCATGTTCATCCACATATCCCAATCCTCATATCCCATGATGGGCATTTTTTCATCATAGCCTCCAACTGCTTCCCAGGCAGATTTACGGTAAACCGCACAGGCATCTATCTGGTTCTCCACCATCATGTTTTGTAAGTTAAATTCACCAATTACATGGCGCTTATCTTTATCGCCAAAAAACTGGGCATCGCCATATACCATTGCTATTTCAGGATGGCTGTCCAGAATTTTAATGCTTTCATAAATATATTCGGGTCTTATTCTATTGTCACTATCCAATGGTAAAATATAATCACCTTTGGCAACC
>JBBQLS010000144.1:0-9073 GCA_038328115.1 Chitinophagales bacterium | reverse complement strand
AACTGCCCGAATTCTTTAGCAGTTTCTGTACTGCCGCTGGCAGCCATCCAGTGTGTACCAGTGCTGCGTGCAACTACAGCCAGGCTTTTTTGCTGCTCCCCATCATGCTGTAGCATGGCGTTGAAAGCACCGGCGCTCTGGCAGGCATCCAAAATAAATAATTGTTTTTGTGCCTGAATTTCCACTGCATATTGCTGCAGGTCTTTGGCAGGTATGCCATTTTTTAAAAGGCTTTCTCCCCCATCGGTAACATCTGATGAAACCAAATAAAATTCTTTATTAGCAGGATTGATATACCCATGCCCAGCATAATAAAATACAAAAACATCCTGCGGCTTGGCATCTCTTTTTATTTCGTTAAAAGCATTTACAATACCAGCCTTATCTGCCTTGGCATCGGTTATAAAATAAGTTTTTATATTGGCAAGTACACTCTTAGCATCTTTCTCTATCTCCTCTTTAAAAGCGGTTGCATCGGGCAAGGCATAAGTAAGCGGATTAATTTTATTTGTGTATGCATTAATGCCAACCACCATCGGGTACATGGTCGCTGCTTTATCTACAGGTGATATGGTAGCAACACTGTTATTATTTGCGACTGGTTTTGGCGCAGGCTGATTACCATTGGCAGCAACGTATGAAACCACAATTTCATCGGCATCGCTTTCTGTTCGCTGGCTGTTTAATGCAATGGCCCGGAAACTATTATTGCCTGGCAACAGGTTGATGGTATATTTTTTACTATCACTGCCATCATTATCGGTAACAAAAAGCCCACGGGTAGCCAGGTTCACCACTTTACCGTTGTGAAATAAACGTATTTCATCCACCTTATCTTCCGGCGCAGTTGCATTAATGGTGATTGCCGCAGTGCCTGTTGTGTTTTTGTAGGTTGTAATATCATCGCCCACTTCCAGGTTACGCTGCGTTTCGGCATACATAATTTTGGTTTTGGGTTTTGGTTTAATGTCTATGTCTGGTATTGGCTCCAACAACTCGCCTGCCAATAACCTTGGCAATAATTTAGGTGTGTAAAATTTTTCGTAAACATATTTAAGCGGAATAATTTCCAATCCTTTTTGATAATAAATATTTTGCTGAAAGCCCGGCGAAGCATCAAACCTGCCATCTGGCGTAACAACGGCCCACTCGCCGGTAGCAGCATTTGAGTACATGGTTGCTAATAGTTTTTTTTGCTTACTGTCCCATACGGTGATGGTGTTATCGGTAGCACTGCAAAACAGGTATCTACTATCATTTACATAATTAATACCACGTACATAACCACTTGTTGGTTTAATGGGCTCACCTTCATATTTTTGGCTAACAAGGTCATAGTAATATACATTTCCCTTAAAAGTAGCGTTGTATAAATACCTGTCATCACTACTAAAATTTACCGTAGTTGCATTGCTGCCATCGGGCATTGTTTTACCTATAAGGATGCTTCGTTTAGAAGGCAGTTCAAAAACTTCGATAACCGAATTGTTTTGTGCAAACAAATATTTATCATGCGGAGAAAAGAGTAAGTAATCTGGCGAGTATGGCAGATTACTGCTGTTTATTTCGTCTTTGAAATCTCCGGTAACAAGGTCGTAGAGATGAATTTTAGCTCCGGCGTCAATACTTTTTGCCGCAGCAAGGGTTGATGAATTTTGGCTTACTGCAAGACCGCCGTAATACTTATCGCACATTTTTTGCCAAAGCATTTTTCCGGTTTTTGTATCATACACAGTAAATCCATTATTACAACCGGTTTCTGTAGTGGAGTAAGCCGATGCCACCACGTAACTGCCGTCTTTATTGGCTTTTATTATAGCGGGGCTTTGGGGATATTTTATGAGTGGATAGGTAACCTTTTCTTCACCCTTATCATTTATTTCTCTAAGATTTTCATTGTTGCCACCATATAAAAAAAGACGGTCCTGCTTTACGGCCAAAAAATTCTTAACATAAAACTCTTTAAACTGTATTGGCTTTTGCATAAATCCATTTCCAAGATCCCACGTAATGCCATAACTGTCATCCGTTTTAGCCATCAGTTTATTATTACCTGCATCAATAAATAATTCATTTATTTCACGGCTGCTGGCACCTTCAAAACGCTTTTCAGTATTGCCATTGGTTGCGTTTGCAAGTATCATGGTTTTAAAATAACCACCGCCATACAACAACTTTGTACCATCGGCAGAAAAATTTACATGTGGGCCTTTTGCCAAAGTATTCATGGTAAGGCCATGATCAATCTCCCATATTTTTTTACCGGTGAGCGTTTCCATCATCGTAAGTTTTTTATCTGATAAAACCACAAACGATTTTCCATCCGCACTTACTGATGCTCCATATAATTGCGTAGTGCCCGTATAAGTTCTTATAATTTTTCCGGTTTGCACGTCTGCAATTTTAACCGCTTTTTTATCTGCTGCCAAAACCAGCTTTGCATCTGCCGATAATGCAATATCCAATCCATACTCGGTTAAACCATGCAATATTCTTTTTTCTTCGTTTCCTGTGTTAGCGTCATAAATAATAATATTACCCAACTGATATCCCTGAAAGGCTGCAACTTTATTGGCTGTTGCAGAATAAGTACGCCGGTCGCTGCTTTTATCCTGTTCTGCCGTTGTGTTAACTAAGCGGCCATTATTAATCTGTTGTATGCCGGCCCCAACCAACATAACGTTGTTTTGGCCATTAATATAGTAAACCTCTACGTTGCCATTTGAGTAGGCTTTGGCGGCAGGTAATTTTTGAGTTAACCGACCTGATAAATCAAACTGCAAAACCTCTGCCTTATCAGTAACGATATACAGGCCCTTATTATCTGCAGTAAAGTCGGCGTTCATTACTTTTTCAAATTTGCCAACCTGGTTGCCCGAAGCAACATCCCACAAAACAGCTATCTTGTTACCGTCTACAGATACCATGTACTTATTATCGCCCGATAATTTTTGAAATTCAACGGTGGCGCCATGGCCGGCTTTCAGCGTAAGTTTGGCTTTTTGAGCATAGCTTAAAAATGAAAGTAACGCAAAGCATACTGAAAACAAAAGTTTCATAAATTGGAATTTAAATTAAGCAACTTTAAAATTTGAATTACCGTCTGAAAGGTATTGCATGTTACGCAGGTTATGTTGGATTAAAAGAAAAATACCCTGCAATGGGTATATTGTATTTGTCTCACAGATTTAAACGGGCTTACACAGATTTTATTTACACACTGTACCCCGGCCTCTTATTTTTATAAGGGTTGAATGCAATTATTATTTTACTTCTTTCCCCGTTTTATCAATATAAAACGTACGATTGGTTTCATCTTTTACCCAGGCAATGCCGCTTTCAAAACTACTGGCATCTGTAAATGTTACTGGTATTACCACATTGCCGGTTGTATTTATAAAGCCACACTTTCCGTTAATTTTTACTTTGGCCAATCCTTCGCTGAAACCGTTTACAACATCATACTGTGCTGGTATCACCAGGGTTCCTGTCTTATCTATAAACCCATATTTCCCCTGTTTTGTAACCCAGGCCCTGTTATCTAAAAAGCCCGGAGAAAAATCATCGAATGCATCATAAAATATTTCTTTGCCGGTTGAATCCATCATGCCTTTTTTATTATCCCTTCTGAATTTTATCAATCCATAATCGTAATCATAAGCGCCCATCAAATAATTTGCTTCCGTTATTATTTTTCCGGTAGCCAGGTCAACCAGCCCCGATCTGTCGCTACGGGTTGCTTTGTACACCGCAATGGCGGTATTTGTTTTATCAATGCGTGAAAGATTTTCAAACTGTGGTTTGGTGGTTACCATGCCTTTGCTATTAATGGCACCCAGCAGTTTTTCTTCGTTACTGATGATGGCGTAGCCATTTTGAAAATTATAAATATTATTGAAAGTTGGTTTTATGATCCATTTCAGTTTACTGTCCATTAACCCATACAGGTTATCCTGTCCAATAATAAGCAGCCCATTTTCTGAAGGCCGTATCTTTGAATATTCAAAAGGAAGTAATTCTTTAAACTGCTGATCAATTACACCATATTTACCAGCTTTCATTGCTACCAGTTTTTTACCATCTATCCTTTCCTGCATCAGCAATAATCCCTCGGGTACTGTAAATATTTTACCAGCAGTATTATAAAATATTTTTTCGCCAGGTTTATTGCCCACGCTCACAAACCAGCCATTACTAAAATCTCCCTGTAGTTCTTTGTACATTACAGGAACTATTTCTTTGCCATTACGGTCAATAATTCCCATAATAGTATATTTAACTGGCCTGCCATTTACAGGTTTGGCGGCGGTATCCACCACTTCCTTCGATACCACAGAAAACCCGTACTTAAAATCGCCAATACTGTAATAGGTTGGTGCAAGTATTTCTGCTCCCTTTTCATCAAGCAGCCCTTTAAGATTTAATTTTGTAAATACAGCCCTTCCTTCAACAAAATCTGTTGGCTTATTGTAATATTTTGGCTCTACTACAATATTGCCTGCCTTATCCTTATAGCCCCAAAGAGCTTTGGTATTTTTAAATAAGGAGATACTCTGGCTTTTGGCGGCAAATGCCAAACACAATGCTGCAATAAAAAAAATTATATACTTTTTCATGAGCGGGTAAATTTTCAATAATAAATAAAAATGTGAAAATAAAATTAGCTATAAGACAGGACATATTTATACCCGCCAAAGGGTATTTTTATTAACGGCTATAGGTGCATTCTGGTGGCTGTGTAAAGGTCTTTTGCTATCGCCGCACTTTTACCAACGTATCTGTATCAGGCAATATTTTAAAATTCTAATTATTTGTACCAATTTTTTATACCTTACATTCTGTTCAGTAAAAAATTCTTGCTTTACTTCTGGCTGACTAACATAGGTCACTTTTATTTTCTTCGGTACTTTTTTATTTTAAGATCATTACTTTTTAAAATTAACCAGGTATGAAAATATTTATTTCAATCGCACTGGTGCTGCTGTCAGCAACACTTGCGGGCCAGAATGTAGGCATCAACCAACCAAACCCTACTTACCCGTTGGATGTAAATGGTAACGTAAATGTAGCTGGTAACCTTCTGGTAAACGGCACAGCCGGAGCAGCCGGCCAGGTATTATCAACCACCACATCGGGAGCAACAGCCTGGTTAAGTACCGGCAGCTTTCCAAACATAAGTGCCTTTACACAAAGTGGCACATTTACTGTGCCAACGGGTATTACAAAAATTGTTGTAGAAGCCTGGGGCGCAGGTGGTGGGTCTCCGGCGGGCGGTGGTGCTGCCGGCACCTACATTGTATCTTATCAAACGGTTACACCGGGGCAGGTTATTACGGTAACTATAGGCACAGGCGGTGCCAGCGCAACCAGTAATCCGGGAGCCGCATCGGATGGTGGAAACACATTCATATCGGGCGCCGGCCCTTTTATAAGCCTGACCGCTCCGGGCGGAAAAGGTGCCTTCGCTGCGGCTCCGGGTTATGGTATAAGATATGGTGTGGAAAACGATATTTTCATCCAATACGCAGGGCAGGCTGGTGATGCAACTACTGTATCCTATGCACAAAAAAATGCTACCACCTTTGTTATCGTTCGCAAATATGGAGATGGGGGTGCTGCCGGGCCGGACTACCGTATAAGAAGCCAGGGGCAAAGTTATACCTATAATGAAAGTACCACTGTACCCATAGATAATAATTTTACTGCTCTTGCGCCTTACCCTGCAGGAGGCGGGGGTGGCGGAATTTTTGGCCAGGCTGGTTCAAATGGCATGGTAACTTTAAGGTATTAATATACGCAGACAATGATTCATTTTGTGGGCTGATAGGTATAAAGTTCCTTATTGTATTTATGTCGCCGTGGGCAGGTTCATTGCAGTTGGGCTTCGTCCAGCGACGTATCGTTGATTAACACAAACTCCTCAATAAAACTACCACTTATCCTAAATACTATTTCAGTTTTCACTGCTGGTCGAAGACCAGTCGGTGGCAAGGCCACAATTTCTTAAAAAGAAGAATAAATGAACACCTTTTGCTTATATTGGGGATGAAGTAGCAATTATCATCTTTTAAAAACAATCAAAATGCAAAAAAAAAGAAGAATATTAATGGCGTTATTGCTTGCGATTGCAATTATTTTTTTCACAAGACTTAGTGGCAATGGAAATATCAGGACTATTCAGTTTATCTGGATATTCTTAATCGGAGCGTTAACGGCACTTTTACTAAACGAATTTGTATCCTTATTTAGAGGAAAAAGAAGTTAGTTAAAGTACTACTATTAAAAACTACCAGATAACAAATAAGACTTCATGGACGCAGTGCCTCCAATGAACTCCGATTTTGTAAGGAATGGGTTGATAAAGCAAATAGATAAACTAGAAATAGCATAAATCAGTATAAATATGCAGGTAAATTATTACACCTACAAAGATGAAGACTTTACCTGCTTAAAATGTGGCTGGCAGGGTAAAGGCAGTGAGCTAAGCCCTGGCGATTTCAGCGAATTACATTTTATTGGAGATCTCGATTGTCCAACATGTTTTGAACTGGTTGCATTTTGGCAGGCACCACTTCGCCCCGGTGCGTTTGATACTGAGTGACAGGGGCGATAGCTTTTCAAAAGATGCCAGCTTTTAACAACAACTGCTTACCAACAATCACTTCACAATCCCCACCAGAAAATCATTTCCAAAACCATAACTCCCCCCACTGGCGCAGATATGCAGGGCGGTAAAAGAGCGTTGGCGTATCTGCGCCCATCAATACTCCTACAATATAAAACAGCCAACCCTAAATTTTAAAAGCTTTTAAATGGCACAGATACGCCAGCGCACAAAAGCGATGCTGCATATCTGCGCCAGTAACCGAAGTCCATTTTGAAGTATATCTGCATGAACAGGATTTACTACGGCTGCCGGCTCTGATTGGCAAGACTATTGGATACTGCCTGGTAAGCTGCAAAAGCAGCAGCGCCATTTACAAAGCTGGTTTAAAATCATGTATAAACCTTAATAAATAACCTGCTGCCCATTTGCAAGTCTCCAAGTCCTCATCTGACCTGCAGACTGGCATATTGCTAAGTGCATACTGGGCGATTTCCTTCAGGCCATATTTGTCTTTATCCGGTTTTTTTATATATACATCAAGGTCTTTCTTTATTCCTTCCGCCCACCGGTTAAAATCACCAGGCGTATTGAGTGCTTGCTTTTGAGCTTGAATTAGCCCATCAAATGCCGTGGAAGGGTAAAGCGTGGCACTAATATTAAAAGTACCGGGTGTTACACCTGTAATGGTTCTTCTCATCTGCCAGTCAGATGAAGAGATACTGTTTGATTTTGCCGGAAAAGTCATTACCTGAATATTACCTCCTTCCATATTAATCACAGCAGGTGTCAGGTTCTTTATATCAAGGCTCATAACAGGTATCTGCATAGCTTCAGCGCTGTCCTTATCTGTAATTTTTGGATCAATAGTAACAGTAAGGGTTGATGTTTGCCCTTTCTTCAGATTATTATTAGTACTTGAAAGTGTCAACGAAACCATTCTCACTTTTGTGTGGTCAGTCCTGTTTACTGACTGCCTGGTAATAGTTGTTGAGCCGGGTTGAATACCAGCCCCGCTCAACACCGTTTGTGTAGGGGACTGTGCAAGTATGGCAGATTCTTTCATATTGCCAGAAGCATCGCTGACAAAAAATTTATCAGTTGGTTGAAAAAGAGTAGCAGTATTATTGACTGCATACACTGGTATATTACCGTCAGTCAAAAAAATTTTCTGGTCAGTGAATAAGGCTGGTTGGTGAGGGGATAAATTTCCGGTTGTTGGCGGAGGCGATACTACCGGGTTCTTTAACGTAACTACAGCTCTATCTCCCAACGGATTATACACATCTATGGGCACTGTTCTCATTGAATTGACTGGTGGAGAAAAGTTAAAAAGGTTTTGCCCTGCTAAAATGGGAATGGCTTTCCCACCAATGGTCAATACCAATTTTTGAAGAGCTTTCAGATTATTTCCTTTTTCTTTTTGAGTTTTGCCGGCAGGTTCAGCCATTACAGTACCAATTAATGTAACCGGACCCTGCCCGGCACCACTAAGGTCACCGGGAAGAATAACTTTTATATTGCCATTGAGGGTACTGAAGTTGACAGTCCGGTAATCCTGTTCCATTGAAACAGTACCTGTAATTGTTTCAGTCTGTGCACTGGTCTTTGATGCAGGTACAAGCAGGAATAAAGAGAATATAGCTGTGAAAATTGCAAACTCTCTCATGGTAGAATTTTAAACGTTAAATTATTAAATTCAGATTTTAAAAAAAATGATTTTGGTCATGCCGGCAGACAAATCAGCATATAAAATATCAATAAAAATAATTTTCAAAACTTCTGGCTTAAAAAGTTGCAAAAAGCCATCCAACTGGCGCAGACATACATTTTCGCCGCTGTTGGTGTTCCCACCCCCTGGCGCAGACATACGGTTGCTGGCGCAGATATGCAGGGCGGTAAACGAGCGTTGGCGTATCTGCGCCCACCAAAACTGTTACAAAAAAACTACCAAACCTTTACATTTTAAAAGCTTTTACATGGCACAGATACGCCAGCGCACAAAAGCTATGCTGCATATCTGCGCCAGTAGCGGGGAGATAATCTCACTTGTACCGCATACCATTGAGAAACTTTTATTGAAGCGAATATTATGGAGGAGTGGTTCGTGAGGACACGAACCAAGGCAAAGAGCGTTGGCGTATCTGCGCCCACAATTATTTTTACAAAATAAAACAGCTAAACCTTACATTTATTAGGCTTACGTGGCACAGACCTTTGCCGCCGTGGGTAGATTTATTTTGCCTTTTGCCGTGGTGGGTAGGTTTATTTTCGTCGCCTGGGCTTCGGCCAGCGACATCTCAGAGACCAGCATTTTTTTACAATAAGGATAAGCAGCCCGATAAATCTGTTACACTTTCACCACCGTCTTCTTCGTTTCTTCCAAATTAAAATAACCTGTATCAAATTTTTGTATGCCCATCACTTCATTAAGCCAGTTTTTCATTTCTTTATATTCCGGGTGTTTGG
>JBBQLS010000143.1:0-9135 GCA_038328115.1 Chitinophagales bacterium | reverse complement strand
GTAAATGTAAGACTGCGCCAGATGGAGGGTGATAATATCAGAATCAGCCCCAATTTTTTTACTATAAAAGAAGAAATAGCTATGTTCTTAAATTTGATATAGGTTTTAATATTCACCATGTTGAACAAAAAAACTTCTGTTATTTGACAGCAATAAAACTATCATATAAACAATTCACAGTTTTTTTTATTACTGCATTAAAACCATCTGTGTATGCAGGATAGCAGCCATTGGAAATAACAACAATGCCAAATTTTTCCTCCGGATTAAAAAACATAGCGCTGTATAGTCCATATGCAGAACCTGTATGGCCCTTCATGGTTTTACCAGCAATCAAATTGTCTGTTGTCATTATTGCTAAACCGTAACCTTCTTCAACCGATAATTTAGTTTGCATTTGCCTGGCACTTCTTTTCGATATTATTTTTTTACCTTTATACCTGCCCTGGTTCATGTGCATAATCATGTAAGTGGCGAGGTCGCTTGCAGAAATTTTCATTCCTCCGGTAGGAGAAAAAATGGGAGTACTGTAGCTCATTACATAATTATTAATTTCATCCCTACGAGTTGCATAAGCCCCAGGCGAAGCAATAAATTTCTTCAATGAATCATCGTATTCATAAATAGTGGCGAAACGTGAATTATCCAATGAATCCACACAATAACCGCCATACAATTTTAATGGATCCAGAATATGATGTTTAACATACTGATCAAACCGTTCGCCAGATCTTTTTTCTATTATTGTACCAATCATATTATAATTGAGGTTGCAGTACATATAGCCGGTACCGGGTTCGTAATTATTATAACATGCTGCCCAATTTTTATTTTTATCCGGGTTAATGGCATCGAGGGTAAAATAGCCTTGGCTGTCATTTATAGAGGAGCGGTGCGACATGGCCATCCGGAGTGTAATTACCGTTTCAGGAAATTTGGGGTTTCTTATTTTAAATCCTGCAAGATTACTTATATCCTCATCTAATGAAAGTTTTTTCCGTTCTGCCAGTTGCATAATAGAAGTAGCCGAAAATGATTTTGATATGGAAGCAATCCTGAACAAACAATCATCTGTTAATGCTGTACCAGTTTCAATATTTTTATTGCCGAAGGAATGGGTATAAATAATCTTGCTGTTTTTTACCACTGCCACAGAAAGCCCAACTACAGGAGTTTGCTGCATTATGTTTTTGATGCATTCTTCTGCATTGGTGGATTGTGCTTCGCCTTGCTGCAAAACAATAATACAGAGCAAGAATATATTTACTGCTTTAAATACTGTTGAACGGCACATCTTTTATTTTTTTATTTTTTACTCCTTCCCTGTTTTATTCTTCTGTTATTAATGCCAGCGTATAATTCCCCTCATAAAATAATGCCTCATTTTTATTTGAACACCTAACTTTAGCAACATGACCTTTTATTTAACTTAGAATTTCTCTTCGCAAGTTTACAACTTCCCCACTAGATTCACCGCTTAAATATTTTCGATACAAAATTGCTGCAGCATGCAGCAAAATTATTTCTTTGACGAAGTAAATTTTACCACTGTATTTTTTTTCGGAGTCACAGTTTTTAAATACGCATAAATGGCTTTAATATCTTCATCATGCATTTTACCATACATTGTCCATGGCATGATAGAATTAAAGTCTCCGGGATCAAGTTTTACTGCCAATATAGTAGAGTCTGAATTAGTGTGAAATTTGTTTAAAAAAAAATCTTCACTCCAATTTCCAATTCCGCTTTCAGCATCGGGAGTAATATTGGCAGAGCGCACAACAGATCCATCAGGAAATGGAAATTCTCGCCCGCCACCAAATTCAGTTCCTGCAATTAATTTTCCTTTTGAAAATTGTGTGTGGCATTCCATACATGCTGCAGCATTAACGATATACTTTCCATAATTAACAATATCTGTTTTGAGTGGCATTTTTGTAAATGAGGCTTTTGAAGGAATAGTGTTGATGATGATACTCATCGGAAAATCAGCTGAGGAAGCAGGTACTTCATTTTGTATAGGCTGTAATGTACGTATATATGCAATGATGCTTTTAATATCTTCTTCATCCATGCGGCCATAATAGTGATACGGCATTACCGGAAACATGGCCCTTCCCTCTTTCGTAACTCCGGTTGTAATTACTCTGAAAAGTTCTCCATCGGTGTACCTGCTAATACCTGAGGGTGTAATATTACGTGAATAAAATGCGCCAGGGAAACCGAATTTCTGGTCAAATACTTCACCACCTTTTCCAAAACTACCAGCAACGGGAGGCCCCGAAAACCTGGACCAGTCTCTTGAAGAATGACAATCAATACAAACCGTTACGTGGTTAGCAAGATATTCGCCTCTTGCAATTTTTTCGGGTGTTCTTTCTACAGTAAATTTGGGTGCAGCACCAACATTAGGTAAAGCCAGTTTAATATAGGATACAATACAGACAATAATAATAAGCAGCACAATAAATATCCTTAATGATATTCTCATAATTTTTTTCATGACAGGTTGGTATGGTTTTGGTAAATAGAAAACAAGATATAAATATTTTTAAGGAAATCAAATATGCCTTAGCATTTATAGTTTTATTTTTTTTGGGGGGGGAAGAAAAGATATGTTTACATATATTCAAATACACATCTCTATACATTAAAAGGATAGAACAGGAGGTTCTTACATATAAAACTCAGGTAATAAACATTTAATTGGCCAAAGAAGTTACAGCCCACAATGCTGTTACCGAAATAATAACCCATAATACAACGCCTTGTATCAGTGGCTTAAAACCTACCGCCTGCAAAGATTTACGAGATAGCCCACAACCAATAAGAAAGAGTGTAACCGTTAAACCTGCTTTGGCTATACCTGTTAAATAATTACTGTACTGATTTACAAAGGGCACGTAAGTATTTAGTACCATGGCCACAATAAATAAACCAATAAAGTAAGGAATTTTTATTTTGCTTCCTTTATTATTAAAAATAAGTGTAGCAATAAATGTAACGGGTATAATCCATAATGCCCTGGCCAGTTTTACTGTTGTGGCAATTTCTAAAGCCTGGGCCCCATACTTGTTTGCAGCACCTACTACCGAGCTGGTATCGTGAATGGCAATTGCACACCATAAGCCAAATTGTGTTTGAGATAAATGCATCGCATGGCCAATTAAAGGGAAAATAAATAGTGCAATAGAATTTAAAATAAATATCGTTCCCAATGCAACTGATATTTGTTTTTCTTCTGCTTTTATTACAGGAGAAATGGCTGCAATGGCACTGCCCCCGCATATTGCTGTTCCGCCACTTATTAAAAAGGAAGTCTTTTTTTCAATCTTTAAAAATTTTCCTAAAAAAAAGCCTGCTATTAATGTACCCGCAATAGAAACGATGGTAAAAATAATTCCTTCTTTACCTGCCTTTAATGCGCTGGTAACATTCATACCAAAACCCAGGCCCACTACAGAAACCTGCAATAAAATATGCGTTGCCTTATGATTAAGATGTAAATAAGGGTGTCCGATAAATTGTGCAATTACCAATCCCATCAACAAAGCAATGGGCGGCGTTATTAAAGGAGAAAGGCAAAATACCAATGCTAATAAAAAAATAATTTCCCTGGTAGTAATGCTTCGGTCTAATAATCGTTTTGGTGATTTTTTTTCTGCCTGGTTTTCTGGTGTTTCCTGTTTCATGTTGATGGACTTGTTTTGAGATACAAAGTTCATCTTATATGCAACCGGCAGTAAATGGTTATTCGTTATACCAGATTACTTAAAGTTATGATGCCGGGCAAACTTCATAAATAGCTCGGGCAATGCCGCAGGCTGCCCCTGCAACTGTATGAAGTAAAAGTATCGTTCAATATTTAACCCTTTCACATCTATAATACAACATTCTTTTTGTTGCAATTCTTTTAAAATAGCATGAATAGAAAGAAATGCCATACAGTTGCTATGCAATAAATACAGCTTCATACTTTCTGTACTGCCCAGTTGCATTTCATTTTGTAATTGCGAAATTTTTATTCCGAGTGGTTTTAAGGAATGGGCAATCACTTCCAATGTGCCGGAGCCGGGCTCCCGCAGCAGCAACGGCACTTTCTTAAGCTCTTCGGGTAAAATGGTCTGCTTTTTTGCCAATGGGTTATTGGTACTGCATACCAATACAATTTCGTCTTTTAAAAACTCAGTGTATTTAATCACCGTTTTTTTTGACTGCCCTTCAATGATGCCCAGATCTATTTCTTTGTTTTGTAAAGCCTGCTCAATCTGATCGGTATTGTTTATTACAAGATTAATTTTAATGTCTTTAAATTTTTTATGAAAGCCAGCCAGTACAGGTGGCAATACATATTGTGCCACTGTAGTGCTGGCGCCAATGGTAAGTTTGCCTTTATGTGTTTGTGTATAGGCATTCATCTCAAACTCCAGGTTGCGATAAACCGCAAATAATTCTTCTGTAAACTGTAAAAGGGTATTTCCTGCAGGTGTAAGCTTTATTCTTGTACCATTGCGGTCAAAGAGTTTTACTTTAAAATTATTTTCTATCTCCTGTATATGTTTGGTAACAGCAGGCTGCGTAATAAACAACTCCTCTGCAGCTTTAGTAAAATTAAGCCGCCTTGCAACTGTATGAAAAACCTGGAGCCGGAAATCGAACATGCCGTAAAGATAATTAAACAAATAAGTAAGAAAATATTTTGCCTGCAATTTTTAACCTTGAAATGAAGTGAACTTAGTTTTTATCGTACTGGCGGAGGTATTCACGGCAACACAAATGTGAGCGGGGGTGAGACTTAACTGGCGCAGATATGCAGCACGGCTTTCGTGTGTTAGCGTATCTGTGCCTGTAGTGAGGTCTGGCTGCTTTCGGTTTTGGCAGCATTCGTTGGCACAGATACGCCAACGCACTTTTCTTGGCTGCATATCTGCGCCAGTAAATGTAAGACTGCGCCAGATGGGATTGCGGCATATTCAAATATGCCAGTTGGATTGTATGTATTTATAACACCCCCCGTGGGGGAAATACCCAATACACGGTATAGACTAAAATGAGATTTTTTTATCTTTATAAAAAAAATATGAAACTCTTAAGTAAAATCGGGCTGCTGGTATTGTTTTTAAATTTCTATCAGGTTACAATTGCACAGGTTCCAAAACAAAAAGTAGCTCCTGCCAAAACAGCTCCCGACACGCTTGCCAGAAATATAACGATAGCTGTAAAAAAAGTTATTAACCTTGCTACAGACATCAAAAAGCCTGCATCAATTTTAACCGGTTATTTTACAGGGACTGGACCAGCAGGGGAAAAAATATTTTTAAGCCAGGTAAATTTACCGGGAAGTGAAAAAACTTTTGTTATAAAAAAATCTACAGAGCGATCTAAAGGGATAGTGAACTGGCAATGGGCATCTGTTATAGCAACAGCACCCAAAGGAACCTTAACAGTAAAAATGCAGGAAGCTAAAATAAAAATTGACAGTGTATTAAAAAAAATACAGGCCGCACCGGAAACTGATATTAATAACCATATAACCGGCATTACAACAAAAGGCTTTTTTGATAATGCCAGAGACGTTAATGATTCACTTGTGCTAACTGTTGATTTTATAAAACCGTTGGCAAATACGGAACAACAGGTAATTGATTCTTTGATTAATGTTTACAGTTCGGCTTCATATTCAAAATTAAATGTAACATCATCAGTAAATGCTTTATGGAACGGATTTGATGCTGAAGATATTTCGCATAACCGGGCGCAGGAAATGTATAATGCTCTCGTAAAAGAAGTAGCAAACAGGAATATACAGGAGGCTTTTAATCTTCTTATGGAATATAACAGCGACCGGTATGGTGATTACACAAAAGTTCTTAAAGAATTACCGGAGAATCAGCGAAAGCAAATCAGTGATATGGCGCATCAGGTAGTTACAGAATTCAATAGTAAATGGGAGAAAAAAGATCCTCCGGTTACAACTGTTGTTAAAGCGCCACCTCCAAATCTGAAATATAAATTGGGTTCATCCTTCCGTATGCAGGGTGCAGGTTATACCAGTGATGAATATTTCGTGGTTTACTTTGATGAAGAAAAAAATCAGTATGGTTTTGTACAAAGAACTTACGTTGCACCACAAAAAACGTTTTTTAAAACCAACGAAAATGTTGGTCATTACACTTTCAACTACAGATATGTTTCCGAATCTTATATCGAAAATAATTTTACTCCCACGGGTAAGGTATACCAATTTTGTTCAGTGTGTAAAGGAACTGGCGTAAGCTATGTTACACAGCAGCGAAGCACAGGTGGTGGTTGGGAACAGGTGAATTTTAATGTGTATGTTTTTTCGCCTTATACGGTTACCGGACACTGGGAAGAGCGGGTAACATGTTTTGAGTGTTACGGTATTGGTATAAAAGAAGTATACTGATATTTTAAAGTAAGGTATGTATAAGCTCATATTTTTTTCAATCAACGTGTGCTCCGCCTTTATTCTTGTCTTCACGAACCACTACGCTTTGAAAAAAGCCCAATAGAACAGTTACGCCAACGCACTTTTCTTGGCTGCATATCTGCGCCAGTGAGAGGAACACTGGCGCCAGTAGGGGAATCATTTTACTGACGCTGATGTTGCCTGGTATGTAACTATCTGCAATCATAATTGAATTACTTTATTTTTTTGTACGATGAAGCTTTAGCCGTTAGTAAAAAGCAGAGGGCGGCATTTGCTGGTGAACCAGTCTGCTTATGTGTGAAATGGAACACTGACAAAAAATATTCAACTAATTTTTTTCGATTAGTTGCTTCACCGCCTTCTCTAATTCTTCTATCCTTTTTTGCTGATCTTTAATTAACTGTTGCTGGTTGTCATTTTTATCATTTACCTCCTGTATCGCTTTTACCATGGGAGCCATAAGATCATTATAACGTACACCATACATCCCTGCATCATCTTTTGAAATGATACCCGTATGCGTTGCTCCCGAATTGTTCAATGCTCCCTCAACTTCCTGTGCTATAAAACCATATTCAAGGTTTTTACTCTTATCATTATTCCTATAATAAGAAACAGGGCGCAAGCGATTAATAAAATTTAATCCGAGGTCGCTGTTCTGAATGTCTGATTTCCACCTGCTGTCGCTGGTAATGGTCCATGCAACCTGTATGCCTGCGTAGGTAATATTTGCATCGCCAATACGCACCTGGTTATTTAAGGTTCCGTTAGGTACCTGGGCATTGTATCCAATGGCGGTGTTGTTGCTTCCGGTTGTATTGTTGTATAAAGCATTCATTCCTGCAGCTGTGTTTTGAAAACCGGTGGTATTTAAAAACATGGCATATCCTCCGGTGGATGTATTGTTAGAACCGGTGCTGTTGCTATGAAGTGTATTTGCCCCGTCAGCTGTATTATAACTCCCTGTTGTATTTGCAAATAAAGAACTAACTCCTGTAGCAGCATTTTCAGAACCTGTAGTATTTGCGATTAAGGCCTGTAAGCCGGTTGCCGTATTATAGTTACCCGTTGTATTGTTATTTAATGCCCATACACCAGTTGCCGTGTTATCAATACCACTTGAATTGTTCCAGAGTGTTTGGTAGCCAATGGCGGTATTTGAGTTTCCTGTATTGTTAGCTGGTGTAACAGAGCCCCTCAATGCTTCAAAGCCAATGGCAACACTATAATTGGTAAATGGCACAGTGCTGTTATTGGCATACTGCATGGCATTGGAACCTACAGCAGTACCATTACTCCCTGAAACATTATTAAAGAGCGCATTCAATCCGTCTGCGGTGTTATTATTTGCCACAGTGCTGGAATATAAAGCCTGTAATCCATTGGCGGTATTCCAGCCACCGGTATTGTTGGAAAATAATGCCTGATATCCATTTGCAGAATTGTAATTACCTGTTGTATTTGCATTCAAAGCTTCAGTGCCATTTGCAATATTGTAGCTACCTGTACTATTGCTCCAAAGTGTTTGATATCCAATGGCGGTATTCGAGTTGCCGGTATTGCTTACAGGATTAAATGAACCCCTCAATGCTTCAAAACCAACAGCTACATTAAAGCTTGTATAAGGGGTTGTTGTGTTATTAGCATTCATCATTGCGCCGTATCCAAAAGCAGTGGCATTACTTCCCGATACGTTTTCCCAAAGTGAAGTATAGCCAACTGCAGTATTGTTATTTCCAGTGATGTTGTTTTTTAGTGACTCACCACCATTTGCACTATTGTAACTTCCGGTAGTATTATTAGCTAAAGCATATGTTCCATTTGAAGTATTGTAATTTCCTGAAGTGTTGGAATATAATGCCTGTTTACCGGCTGCTGTATTGTAACCTCCAGACTTATTACTTGAAATTGCCTGATATCCAATGGCAGTATTGGAGTTGCCGGTATTAACAGCAGCATCAAAATAACCCATCAATGCTTCATATCCAACCGCCACACTATAGTTGGCATAAGGAGTAGCTGTATTGTTAGCATTCATCATTGCACCGTATCCAACAGCAGTTGCATTACTTCCAGTTACATTGGTCCAAAGTGAAGAATAACCAACCGCAGTATTGTTATTTCCTGAGCTGTTGTTTTTTAAAGACTCTCCGCCATTTGTAGTATTGTAACTTCCAGTGCTGTTAAAAGCTAAAGCAATATAACCATTTGCCGTATTATAAGTACCTATGGTATTTGAAACTAATGTCTGGTAACCATTTGCTGTGTTGTAAGAACCTGAAGTGTTGGCATTACCAGCCTGGTAACCAAAAAAAGTATTAAATTTTAAATGATCTATCCTTCCCGCTTTTTGATTATTTACCCTGATGTTAAATGGGATATTGTCTGTAGTGCCAATAAAGTTGGTTCCATCCACGGTGCCTGCATTGCCAGTTAGCGACCAGCCTGATGTTATGGAACGTAACCATTGGGCTCCATCACTGTAATAGAAACCGGGCGATACATCATTGGGAAATGTGCCGGCAGTAGCTGTATTGTATACCGCCATGCCTGCAACAAAAGAAGCCAGTGGAGTTGCTGCATTACTTGCTGTAAGGGCCACACGGGGTAACAGCAATCCTTTGTTGCTGCTATTGATATCCAGCATGGCGCTGGCATTGGGGACTGCTGTGCCAATACCTACC
>JBBQLS010000142.1:0-9220 GCA_038328115.1 Chitinophagales bacterium | reverse complement strand
TTGGCAATGGCACTATCCATCCCGCCAAAAACTTCCTGCCAGCGAAAGCCATCGGTGGTAATAATGATTATATTTTCGGCGGTTTGAGAAAATGCTGACAAATAAATGGTAACCAGTATCAATGAAGCAATAAGTTTTTTCATAAATAATTTATTGAGTATTCAAAATATCGTAAAGTGATTTAATTTTTAAATCAGGCAGATTGATTATGTTATTTGAAGTGATGGTTTTTGTTTCACCGGGCTTCAGATCAAAATAATTATCAGAAAAAATAACCTTCGCATCTTTTGTTGATAGGTGTAGGTATTTGACAGCGACATTGCTAGTGATGGTAATAGAATTACGGGAAGTAAATATAGTAAATTGAGGTTTCTCCAATTTCAAATCTTTCGGATAAACAGAATCCTTCGCTGGCATTAAATCATCCCTGTATGCCTCCTTAACGGCATACCAGCCTGCTTTTGGCCGCCTGCTGTAATCGGTAATGCTCCAGCTTGTAACTGGCCAGCAATCATTTAACTGCCACAATAATGTGCCCATATTTGCCGGGTATTTACTCCTGTGTACAGCAATACTATTCTTTAAAATATAATGCTGCATACATTGCGAAATATAAGTGTAATCTTCCAGCGAAAGTTTACTGAGTTTGGCTGAATCAATAAAATACCGGGTTAAATAATGATTTAGTTTTTTAAAACCATCGCTTGCTTTTTGGTGTGATTGAATAACGAGCGAATACAAATACCTGTCTGATGAATCGGTAAAATTTTTAATTGTATTCCAGTTTGGCATGGCCTGCATACCATACTCACTTATAAAACGCCCGGTTTTATTTTCAAAAGTTTCCCAATCTTCCAGTCCCCACCAAACACCCCAGTAATGGCTGTCGCCTTGGGTAAAGCTTTCTTTGTGCCCCCAACCATTTTTTGGTGATGTGGAAACATAAGGACGTGTGCCATCAAACTCATCTACCCATTTTTTCAGGCTATCCTGGAACAATCGTTTATAATCATTCCATACTTTGGCAGAATCGGCACCATGTAAATTAAACTGGCCCTGCCATCCCCAGTTATGCCATGCTTCGTCAATTTCATTATTACCACACCATAATACAATGCAGGGATGATTTCTTAGTCTTTCAATCTGGTATTTTACTTCTTCCCTTACATTATTGATAAAGGCATCATCGCCGGGGTACATACCACCGGCAAACATAAAATCCTGCCAAACCATGATGCCAAGTGAATCGCAGAGATCGTAAAAATCATCTGACTCATACACGCCACCGCCCCAAACACGGAGCATGTTCATGTTTGCATCTTTGGCGCTGAGTAACATTTTACGGTAATCAGCTTTTGTTAACCTTGGTAAAAAAACATCGCCAGGTATCCAGTTTGCACCTTTGCAATAAATTGGTTTGCCATCTTTTTCAAAATAAAAGGATGTACCAATGGAATCTTTTTGTTGGATGAGTTTAACAATAGTGTTGTGATCATTATTTATGGATACTGATCTTTTTACGTCAGCAACTTTCAAATATATTTTCTTCCAAATCCCACAACCAACAAACTTCGGTCCCCAATCCCAGCCAAATTGAAACTGTGCTTTACGGACATACACACGGTTATTGTCTGGTAAAACCAATGGTAACGTGGCTTTGGCAATGCTATCAACTTTATTTAGGGCAGAATAAAATTTAATAAGCAATTCGTTATTTGCTCTCTTAATGAGTGACTTCACATTCACTGTCCAGCCTCTGAACATATTATCTGCCTGTAAAATTAATTTGCCATTCAGGTAAACATCAGCATAGGTATCAAGACCATCAAATACCAATTCAATATTTTTCTCAGCAAAAGTTTCTGCATCAAAATTAAAAACAGTCTTGTATTCCCAGTCTGCTTTATCAATCCATTGCAGTTTGCTTTCATTATCTCTAAAGTATGGATCGGGTATTAGTTTGTTAGCAAGTAAGTCAGTATGTACAGTTCCCGGCACAGTGGCTCTATACCATTTGTTTTCTTTTTGATTTTTAAATTGCCAGTTTTTATTTAATTCAATGGAAATGTTTTGGGCATTTGTCTGAACGGGGATTAGATTGATTAAAAGGATTAAAAGGATTGAGCAATATTTCATTTCAGACGCTTTTTAAATTAGCAATGATTCGTTTTACTTCTTCTTCATCCAGTAAAACTGATTTTAAATTTTCCTTCATCGCTTCATTTATGTAATTCATCTTGCTATCAATATTCATTCTGGCAGATGTATGAAATTCTATCGCACCCGTTTTTTTAGCCAACTCTATTATATTATCAGATCTTACACCGCTGCCCGGCATTATGATAATTCTTTCATCAGCCTGTTTTATCAACGCAGCAAGGGTTTCAACTCCGTCCAAAGCAGCGGGCACTAAGCCAGATGTAAGTATTCTTTCGCAACCAATTTCAATAACATCTTCCAGTGCCTGTGATGCATTGTTAACTCTGTCAAACGCCCGGTGAAAAGTAACACCCATGGGATAAGCCAGGGAAACCAGTTCTCTGCATCTTTTTTTATCTACAGTTCCATCTGCATTAAGCATTCCAATCACAATGCCATCACAACCAAGTTCTTTACACAACTTCACATCCGTTTTCATCACTTCAAATTCAGCATCACTATATAAAAAATCGCCGCCACGTGGACGGATGATGGGATATAATTCGATCTTTAAATTTTCACGTGCGGCCTTTATAAAACCATAGGATGGGGTAGTGCCACCTTCCCCGGGGTTATCGCACAACTCGATACGATGAGCACCAGCAGCCTGTGCGATGATGCAGCTTTCAATGTTAAAACCAATTACTTCTAACCTAAAGATCAAAGTAAATATTTTGATGGATGGATTATGTTCTCATTATTGCTCTTAACACTATATACAAACCCTTTTTGAATAGCATAAGCACCATATTGACCTTTTTTATTGATGGCTAAAAAGCCTACTTGTAAAGTTTTTGCTTTTTCTTTATCACGCTTTACAATCCTTTCTACCGCTTTTTTACAGGCCATTTCCGGTGAGTATCCCTGCCGCATAAATTCAACCACTAAATGTGTTCCGCAAATGCGAATTACTTCTTCGCCAACACCGCTGCTGGTGGCGGCACCAATTTCATTATCTACAAATAAACCGGCACCAATAATAGGGGAGTCGCCCACACGGCCATGCAGTTTATAAGCCATGCCACTGGTTGTTACAGCACCCGATAAGTTGCTGCTAAAATCCATTGCAAGCAATCCCATTGTATCATGATTAACCGATCCGTCATCAAAAAAATTCGGAGCAAACGGACCATTCTGTTTTTTGCCTGCCTGCCCGGCTGGTAAATTTTCGATATTGATAACCGGTTTGTATTCACTTTTCTTCAACCATTCAGCATAGGCTTTTTTTGCATCTTCAGATAGCTCAGTGCTTTCTAACGTAAAGCCGTTTTCAAGTGCAAATTGCTGTGCGCCTGCACCAACCAAAATTACATGCGGTGTTTTTTCCATTACCATGCGTGCCACCGACACGGGGTGTTTAATTCTTTCAATTCCCGCTACTGCACCGCAATTTGCATTATGATCCATGATGCAGCTATCCAAGGTTACAATACCATCCCGGTCGGGGTAACCGCCCAAACCTACGCAGCAGTTGATCTCGTTTTCCATATATACTGCACCAGCTTCTACTGCATCCAAAGCAGTTCCTTTTACCGATAATATTTTCCAGGCTGCAGCATTCACCGGCATACCACTATCCCAGGTAGAAATAACAATGGGTTTTGTTGTTGCATCAAAATTATTTGCCAATGTTTTTTTTGCAGCAAGCAAGGGTGCAGTTAATGCAGATAGCTGTAAGAATTTTCTACGGTTCATGTTTTATGGCTCCACTTATCCTCCCCAGCAGGAAGGGAAAAGTAGAAGATTGGTTTGAAGGTTAAGTATTTTTTTTATCAGACATTTGTATTTCTATTTAACTTCATTGGCAAGGATACTTAGTTATAATTTCTTTTTAATAAAAAGAAATTATAACCACTCTTTTACAGCATGCCATTTTTCATCTTTAATTATGTTTAATTACTCTTCGCTAAAATCTTCTCCATAGTTCCCCCTCATCCTGAGCGAAGTCGAAGGGTAGCGGGTGGAGGTTTTTTTTAATAATCATCATCCAATGCAAATATCTGTTTCCTCTCTTTATATTTTCCTCTTGTAAAATCAGGAATATTCTGCACCTGCCCACCTTCCAATATGCTTTTTTCGCTAAGCGGTGTAATAGCGTACCAGCTTGCATAATCATATACATCTAAGGGAAATGCTACATCCCTTTTTACGCATTCAATAAATGCATGGTCAACAAAAAAATCCATACCTCCATGCCCTGCACCTTCGGCCTTTGTACCATATTTTTTCCAGAGTGGATGATCATTATCGGTTAGCCATTTTTCGGTGGTGTCCCATTTGTGACTGTGTTTCATCAATTTTTCCAGGTAAATAAAACCCTGGTTATTATCGCCCCAGCCATAGTCCTGCCACAAACCTTCTGTACCCTGCACACGAAAACCTAAATTATAAGGCCGTGGTGAAGAAACATCATGCGTTAGCAAAATTGTTTCGCCATTGGCACATTGAATTTGTGTGTTAACAATATCGCCACATTTAAAATTCAGTTTGGCATTGGGATGATCGGCACCACCCTTTGGATGCTCAACAATATATTTATGCAAACCTTTTGCTTTGGATGCAATGGAAGAAAGTTTTGTCATCCTGTTTCCCCGGTTAATATCCATCATTACAGCAACCGGGCCAAGGCCATGCGTAGGATAGAGTTCTCCATTTCGGTTTAAATTATGTGCAGTGCGCCATTGCGCTTCGCTGTATGCATTCTTGCCAAATTCAACACCGCTGTTATAAGCAGTTTTACCATCGTTAAAAAGTACGCCACGCAGGTCATGCTCATATCCACCCTGCGCATGCAGCAGTTCGCCAAACATACCCTGGCGGGTCATGTTCAATACCGCCATCACATCCCTGCGGTAACAAACATTTTCCATCATCATCAATGGCACTTTTGTTTTTTCAGAAGTGTTTACCACATCCCAGCAATCCTGCAGTTTTACGGCTCCGCAAACTTCCACCCCGCAAACCTTCCCTGCATTCATAGCATCAATAGCCTGTATGCTATGCCATTCCCATGGCGAACATATCACCACCGCATCTACATCCTCTCTTTTCAATAAATTTTTATAATCTTCATTGCCATTTTTATAAACGGCCGGTTCAGTACGGTTATATTTTTTAAAAACAGCCAGGGCTTCATCAACGCTTCTTTGCTGCGGATCGGCAATGGCTGTGATTTCCACATCATCACGCTGCAAAAAATTGCCCATGTGTTCATGCGAGCGAAAGCCGGCGCCAATAATACCAATACGCACTTTATCTTTTTTGACAGATGAAAATGCTTTGATTGAATTGTTAAGTGTTAGTGCAGCTCCAGTGAGTGTTGTTGATCTAATAAAATCTCTTCGGTTTAATTGATGTGGCATTGGCATTCGTTTTAAACAATAAATATAGAATTATTTGTGCATCGAAAGTTTTTGAATCATTTCCGTAGAGATACGTTCTGCATACATACCATAAGCACTCAACATGGTGCCTTTTATTGTTCCCTCTTTTGATTCGATGGTGTACAGCACGTTTTCATCGCCTGGGTCGGTTGCACCTTCAAAACGATAAACTGCTGTTATTTCAAACTCATTTGGATTTAAGTAAATTTTGTTTTCACTGCACATGAGTTTATCAAAAGCGATATTAAAGTCGGTGACAAAACCCCGCAGCTTCAGATCTTTTAATGCTTCGGTTACTGTATCGTATGTTTTCATGCTTCTTTTTTTAACAAAGTTACAAAATCTGTTTTTCGGCTTTTAATTCCTTTGCATTTATTTTATTAAACGATAAATAAGCAATCACCAATAAAGTAATTCCGGCAGTAATTAAAAAAGTAACTTTTGCACCAAAATTAAACCATAACAGACCACAAAGGCTGCTGGCAATAAGCGCACAAATACTCTGAAAACCAGCGTAGGTGCCAATAGCAGTGGCAGTTTCGGTTTTGTCAACCATATTGCTTATCCAGGCTTTTGATATGCCTTCTGTTGCAGCAGCATACACTCCGTATAAAAAAAACAACAGCAGAAAAATATATAGATTATTGTTTAAGGCAAACCCGGCATACACCAGGCTAAAAACAAAAAGTCCGGCAATGAATATTCTTTTAAGTCCTATCTTGTCGGCAATAATTCCGATGGGATAAGCCAGCAATGCAAAAATCAGATTATAAAAAATATATACGCCAATCACAGCAGTATCAGTCAGTCCGCTTTCTTTCATCTTCAGCAATAAAAAAACATCTGAACTGTTGAATAGAGCAAATACTAATAAGCCGGTCACTAATTTTTTATATTGGGCCGGACTGTCTTTCCAATAACCCATAAAAGCAAAGAAGTTAATCTTTGGCGGGGAATTGCCAGCAATTAATTGTTTCTTTTTCTCTTTAATAAGCAAGGTAGAGATGATAGCCAATAGCCCAGGTAAAAAAGCAATCAGGAAAAGTGTTTGGTAGTTGTTGGGATAATAGTAGAGATAAACCAAAGCAATTGCAGGCCCAAAAACAGCTCCCATTGTATCCATGCTGCGGTGAAAACCAAAAACCCGGCCCTTTGTTTCTTTTGTTGATTCATCGCTCAGCATGGCATCTCTTGCACCGGTGCGTATGCCTTTACCTAACCGGTCTATTGTTCTTGACAATAATATCCACCAGGGATAAACAAAAAAAGCCAGCATGGGTTTACTGATGGCGCTGAATGAATAACCTAATTGTACAAAGGGCAATCGTTTACCCATACTGTCGCTTAATTTACCAAAATAACTCTTGCTTAAACCGGCAACGGCTTCTGCAATTCCCTCCAAAACACCAATAAAAATGGCGGTATAGCCAATGTGTTTAAGAAAAAGTGGCATAACCGGGTACAGCATTTCGCTGGCCATATCGGTAAATAAACTTACCAGTGAAAGTATCCAGATAGTTTTGGTAATTATTTTTTGTGGAGAATTTGTGGGAGTATGCAAATGGTTCCGTTTTTCCGAATGTAGCAATTTGTTGGTACATTGCAGGCATAAAAAGATAATTTGTTACTTATACAATGATGAACATCAATATGAAATTTTGTTCATCGGTATTGGAAGCATAAAAAACAGCTATGAGTAAAAAGATACAGGGCACAAAAAAATCATCACAAACAGCAATTGTAAAAGGAAGATTAGACATTTCGAAAAGTGGGATGGGGTATGTAATTGTGGAAGGAAATGACAAAGACATTATTGTAAGGCCAAATGATTTTAACCGGGCTTTTCATGGTGATATGGTGAGGGTTCAGGTTAACAATGGTCTGTCTAAAGATAAACGACAGGAAGGTAAGGTGCTGGATGTAGCAGAACGCAAACAAACTGAGTTTATAGGCAACATACAAATGAGTAAAAGTTTTGCTTTCTTTATCCCGGCATCTGAAAAACCAATACCTGATTTTTATATTGCTGCTGATAAATTAAATGGTGCAACCGATAATGAAAGAGTGATTGTAAAGTTAGTGAGTTGGGATAAGGCAGAAAAAAAACCAATCGGCGAAGTGGTAAGCATCTTAAAATCGGAAGATGAGAACGATATGGCGATGAAGGAGATACTGATTGAAACAGGCTTTCCGCTGGCATTTGATAAAGAAGTACTGGCAGAGGCTAAAAAACTACAGCCAAATATTTCACGGGAAGAGATCAGCAAAAGAAAAGATTTCAGAGATATTTTAACTTTTACCATTGACCCCAATGATGCAAAAGACTTTGATGATGCCATTTCGATACGCAATTTAGATAACGGTAATTATGAAATTGGGGTTCACATTGCAGACGTAAGCCATTTTGTAAAACCCGGGACGCTGTTGGATAAGATTGCTTACGAAAGAGCCACCAGCGTGTATTTGCCGGACAGGGTAAATCCGATGCTGCCCGAAAAAATCTCGAATGAACTCTGCTCTTTAAGGCCTCATGAAGATAAATACACGTTCTCGGCTGTATTTCAGATTACCAACCGTGCAGAAATTAAACATACCTGGCTGGGTCGTACCATCATACATAGTAACCATCGGTTCACTTACGATGAAGTGCAGGATATTATTGAGAAGAAAGATGGCCTGCATTACAAACCCATTGTGTTGTTGAATGAACTGGCAAAAAAGTTCAGGTCCGAGCGGTTTAAAAATGGTGCCATTAATTTTTCATCGCAGGAAGTGCGTTTTGAACTGGATGAAAAAGGCAAACCAATCGGTATTGTTGTAAAGGAAAGCAAAGATGCCCACAAACTGATTGAAGAATTTATGCTGTTGGCAAACAGAGCCGTGGCAAGTTATGTTTCAAAAATAAAAGTAAATAAAGAACCCATTCCGTTCCCGTACCGCATACATGATACACCCGATGATGAAAAGCTGAAACCATTCGTGGCATTCGCCAAAAAATTTGGCTACACATTTGATATGCACGATGAAAGGGCCGTCGCCGCATCTTTCAATAAAATGCTGAAGGAGGTGCAGGGCAAACCTGAGCAGCATGTGTTAGAGCAATTGGGTATCAGAACTATGTCGAAGGCTGTTTATACTTCATCCAATATTGGCCATTATGGTTTGGGGTTTGAATTTTATTGTCATTTTACATCGCCCATCCGTCGATATCCCGATATAATGGTACATCGCATTTTACTGCAATGCTTAGAGAAAGATTTGAAATTAGATAAAAAAATGGATGAGCGCTGTAAACATTGCAGCGACCGTGAACGCAAGGCTATGGAAGCCGAACGTGCCGGTAATAAATACAAACAGGTAGAGTTTATGAAAAGCTACCTGGGTGAGGAGTTTGACGGTATAATCAGCGGTGTGGCTTCTTTTGGTTTTTTTGTTGAAACTGTTTTGCACAAGTGCGAAGGCATGGTTACTGTAAGAGACCTGAGTGATTATGATGATTTTAGATTGGATGAAGCAGACTATGCATTGGTAGGTTTGCGTACCGGGCAAAAATTCCGCATGGGAGATGCAGTAAGGATAAAAGTGGTTGCTGCTAATTTAAGTAAACGTCAGTTGGATTATGAGTGGGTGACAGATAA
>JBBQLS010000141.1:0-9275 GCA_038328115.1 Chitinophagales bacterium | reverse complement strand
GCAGGCTTGCTTGATTTTGTTTTCGCCGGATTTACTTCTTCGGTTTCTGCACCAAAAACCGGAATGATCTCCATGTAAATGAACTTATCGCAGGCAACAATAAATGGGTTAGGTGTTTTCTTTTGGCCGATGCCAAACACTTTCATGCCTGCTTCTCTAAGGCGGGTTGCCAATCTTGTAAAATCACTATCGCTGCTAACAATGCAAAATCCATCCACTTTACCGGAATATAAAATATCCATGGCGTCAATAATTAAAGCGCTGTCGCTTGAGTTTTTTCCACTGGTATAACTGTATTGCTGTATGGGGGTGATGGCATTTTCCAACAGTACATTCTTCCAGCCGCTTACGGTGGGTCTGGTCCAGTCGCCATAAATACGTTTAAAAGTAGGCGTGCCATATTTGGTAATTTCTTCCATCACACCTTTTACATTGCTGTAAGGCACATTATCTGCATCTATCAATACCGCCAGGCGGATATCTTTTTGTATCTCCATATTAATAAGTGTTATACGCAAGATAACTCTTTTTTCAGAACCTCGTCAGCGGTTGCAAACCCCGACAGCGGCTATAAGCCCTGACGGCGGTTGTTTAGAGAGTCAAAAAATACGAAATACCCAAACAACAGAAAATAAATACACGCCAGCTAATTTTAACCATTTGGTTAAAAATAATTTGATAAATCAATCTTTCTATTATAGGTTTGCATAATTAACCAAATGGTTAAACAGTAACATGAAGCAAAAAGATAAGAATACGGAAGCCTTGATTTTGCAAACTGCCCGTACCGTGTTTATAGATAAGGGGCTGGCAGGTGCCCGTATGCAGGATATTGCCGACAGGGCCGGATTCAACAAAGCGTTACTGCACTATTACTTTACTTCAAAAAACAAATTATTTGATATTGTTTTTGAGCAGGAATTTGGGAATTTTTTTTCGCATTTGGCTGCCATACTCATGGCAGAACTGCCGTTATTTAAAAAAATTGAAAAAATTGTTTTGCTGGATATTGAACGCCTTACACAGTTTCCCGGCCTTCCAAATTTTATGCTGAACGAAATGAGCCAGAACCCCGAAGTTATGATGAAACGTATGAAAAAGATACCCGTTGAGCTGATACTGGGCGGTTTTCAAAAGCAGATTAACGGTGAAGTGAAAAAAGGAATCATTAAACGGCTAAGTGCGCAGCAATTGCTGATAAACATTCAGTCGCTGTGTATTTTTCCTTTTATTGCCCGGCCTATGATTAAAGGATTAATGCAGATGGATGAAAAAGCCTACCAGGCTATGATACAGAAGAGAAAAACCGAAGTGGCTGCATTTATAATCGACGCAATAAAAATATGAATGAAATTGATAAAACATATTTTATGAAGCTTAAACACACGGTTATTTTTTGTTTGCTGTTCAGCAATACACAATCATTCGCACAGGACTTAACCAGGCTTACGTTGGAGCAATGTTATACTTTAGCTGCTACCAATTCCCCACTGGCGCAGCAAAAAACTCTGACAATTGCAGCCGGTAACATGGCCGAAAAAAATCAAAGCCTGAAATGGCTGCCGGAAATTAACCTGAACGCACAGGCCACTTACCAGTCGGAAGTAACTTCTTTTCCGGTAAAACTGCCCGGTGTAAATGTTGACGAATTAAACAAAGACCAATATAAAGGCACACTTGAAATTTTGCAGCCGGTTTATGACGGCGGCATAATTGCAGGGCAGAAAAAAATGCAAAATATTACCACGAATATTGAAAGCCAGAAAGTGGAAATTGATTTGTACCAATTGAGGTCGAAGGTAAACAGCTACTTTTTTACAACCTTATTGATGGACGAAAATATCAGGCTGATGAATATAGTACAGGAAGACCTGGCTAATAATATAGAAAAAGTATCTGCCCAGGCAGAAAATGGTATAGCGACCAAAAGCAATGTGGATGTGCTGAAAGCTGAACAATTAAAAGCCACACAAAAAATAATCGAATTCAAAGCAGTGAGGAAAGGTGCCATTCAAATGTTGGAGATACTTACAGGTGAACCTGTTGCAGATAATGCCTTGTTTGTAAAGCCGCTTGCGCCGGCAGGTAAAGACGAAGCAATTGTTTTCCGTCCGGAGTTAAAGCTGTTTGATTTTCAAAGGCAGCAGTTGCAGCAGCAAAGCAAATTAATCAATGTAAAATCAAATCCTAAGTTTTCGCTATTTGCAAACGGCGGTTATGGCAGGCCGGGCCTTAATCAATTAAAGAATGAATTTCAGTGGTTTTACATCGGCGGAGCCAGATTAACTATTCCCATTACCGGGCAGTTTACAAAACAAAGAGAAAAGAACGTTATTAAAATTCAGGAGCAGATTGTTGATAAGCAAAAAGAAAATTTTTTAAGCAACAACCGACAGCTTCTTTTTCAACAAAAAAACGAAGTCGAAAAATATGAACAACTGGTGGCAACCGATACTGAAATTGTAAGCCTGCGTACAAAAATTAAGGATATTGCCTCCTTTAAACTTGCAAATGGCATCATCACTTCAACAGATTATGTTACTGAGCTGAATGCCGAAAACCAAGCCATGCTTAATCAGAAATTACACGAAATACAACTGTTGCAGTCTCAGTATAATTATGAACTTATTCTCGGAAAATAAATTGGAATACTTCAAACTAAATAATATGAAATTGATTTGTAAAAAATTATTGTTGCCTCTTGCTATTATGGCTCTTGCCTCTTGTGGTAATAACAGTAATAAATATGATGCCACAGGTACTTTTGAAGCTGATGAAGTTATTGTGTCTGCCGAGGCATCGGGCAAGATTCTGCAACTGAATATTGAAGAAGGAATGAATCTATCTAAAGATTCCGTTATTGGAAAAATTGACCCGACGTCCATCGAATTGCAAAAAGATCAGGCGTCATCATCAGTGGAAGCTTTACAACAAAAAACAAATGATGCTGCGCCACAGGTCAACGTATTGCAATCTCAAATTGAATTACAAAATAAGCAGATCGCTGTTTACAATCAGCAATTAAAAACAGCACAAATAGAACAACAGCGTTTTCAAAAACTGGTGGCAGCAGATGCCGTGCCTGCGAAACAGTTAGACGATATTAACGGACAGGTAAATGTTTTAAAGGACCAGATTGCCGCAGCTAAAACACAGTTGAGTGTGCTGCAAAGCCAGATAAATGCACAGCGCCAGGCGGTTGCCATTCAAAACCGGGGTATACTTAGTGAAAAAAATCCCATGGAAAAAAAGGTTGCGCAGATACAGGACCAGTTGAATAAAACAATCATCATCAACCCGGTTACCGGAACAGTACTTACCAAATATGCCGATGCCGGTGAATTTACTTCAGTTGGAAAAGCCCTGTATAAAATCGCCGACCTGAGTGTAATGAAACTGAGAGCCTACATAACAGGCGATCAATTAGTGCAGGTAAAATTAAATCAGGCCGTAAAAGTGATGGTTGATGATGGCAAGGGAAAAATGAGGGAAATGCCCGGCTCGATTAGCTGGATATCGGACAAAGCAGAATTTACGCCTAAGACTATCCAGACAAAAGATGAAAGAGCCAATCTGGTGTATGCCATTAAAGTGAATGTAAAAAATGATGGCTATTTAAAGATTGGAATGTACGGTGAATTGGGGTTTTGATATCCTTTTTATTTATTCTTAAAATTGGTAATAAACAGCAATGATGAATGCAGTCAGCGTAAAAAATATTGTAAAAACCTACGGTATAAAAAAAGAGATCATCAAAGGATTGGATGATATTTCTTTTGATGTGCAACAGGGCGAAATATTCGGCATTATTGGTCCCGATGGCGCAGGCAAGACTTCATTGTTCAGGATACTGACCACTTTATTACTGGCCGATAGTGGTGCTGCAACAGTTGATAATTTTGATGTGGTGAAAGATTACAAACAGATCCGCAATCGTGTTGGCTATATGCCGGGAAAATTTTCACTCTACCAGGATCTTACTGTTGAAGAGAACCTGGAGTTTTTTGCAACCATTTTTAATACCAGCATTGAAGAAAATTACGACCTGGTAAAAGAGATTTATGTACAGATAGAACCCTTCAAAAAACGCCGTGCCGGAAAACTGTCAGGAGGTATGAAACAGAAACTGGCACTGTGTTGTGCACTTATTCATAAACCTTCGGTGTTGTTTTTGGATGAGCCAACTACCGGTGTAGATGCAGTATCGAGAAAAGAATTCTGGGATATGCTGAAGAGCCTGAAAAAGCAGGGCATTACCATTTTGGTTTCCACACCTTACATGGATGAAGCCGCTTTGTGCGACCGGGTTGCACTTATACAATCGGGAAAAATTATGAGTATAGATACCCCGGAAAATATTGTGAAGGAATTTGATGGTCAGCTCTGGGCGGTACGTTCAGCAGATATGTATCGTTTGCTGGTTGATTTGAAAAATAATCCCGATACGGAAAGTTGCAACAGTTTTGGAGAATTTCATCACCTGTTATTAAAAAAAAGCAATAGCGATGAAAAGGCAGTACTGAGTTACCTGGATGAACATCATCACAAAGAAGTGATACTTAAACATACCCAACCCGGCATAGAAGATTGCTTTATGCAGTTGATGAATAATAATTAAACAATGGCAATAGAGACAGTTATAACGGCAGAAAATCTTACCAAAAAATTTGGTGACTTTATTGCTGTTAATAAAATTTCCTTTCAAGTGCATAAGGGAGAAATATTTGGTTTCCTGGGCGCCAATGGCGCCGGCAAAACAACTGCCATGCGGATGCTCTGTGGCTTGTCAATTCCTTCATCAGGAAAATCTACTGTGGCAGGGTTTGATGTGTACAAAGAAACTGAACACATTAAGCAGAATATCGGTTACATGAGCCAGAAATTTTCCCTGTACGAAGATCTTACGGTCAAAGAAAATATCCGTTTTTACGCTGGCATTTATGGAATGAGCCGGTCGGCCATCAAAGAAAAAATGGCAATACTTCTTGAACAATTAAAAATGACTGAAGAGGAAAACAGTTTGGTAAAATCGCTTCCGCTCGGATGGAAACAGAAGCTGGCCTTTTCGGTAGCTATTTTACACGAACCAAAAATTGTTTTTCTGGATGAACCAACGGGAGGTGTTGATCCTGTTACAAGACGTGAGTTCTGGAATTTAATTTATGAAGCTGCCACAAAAGGGATCACTGTTTTTGTAACTACACATTATATGGATGAAGCAGAATATTGCGACCGTGTGTCAATAATGGTGGATGGCGTTATTGAAGCTTTGGACACACCCACCAATTTGAAGAAGACATTTAAAGCATCATCCATGGATGATGTGTTTCTACAACTGGCAAGAGGAGCTAAACGAACAGCAGATTAAAAAATTATGAAGCAATTTATCATCTTCGTTAAAAAAGAATTTTACCACATTTTTCGTGACCGGAAATCGCTACTTATTATTTTTCTGATGCCGGTTGTGCAGATTATTCTTTTTGGTTTTGCGCTCACCAACGAAATTAAAAACAGTAATATCGCTGTGCTCGATAATTCAAGGGATGAAGCCACCACAGCTATTATACAAAGACTAAATGCCAGTCGTTATTTTAAGGTTTATGAAAATCTAAATACACAGGCTGATATTGAAAAGGCTTTTAAATCCGGTAAAGTTAGAATGGTAATTGTTTTTCCGCCGAACTTCCGGGAATCTTTATTGCACAGCAATAAAGCACAGATACAATTACTTGCCGATGCGTCTGACCCAAACACAGCAACTACCATTACTCAATATGCTTCCAGTATAATCGGCGATTACCAGCAGGAATTGTTTGGACAATTTAAGATGCCTTACCAGATACAACCTGAAATTCGCATGTTGTATAACCCGCAGTTAAAAGGCACGTACAATTTTGTGCCGGGAGTAATGGCGATGATTTTAATATTGATTGCAGCCATGATGACCTCAGTTGCCATCGTTCGGGAAAGGGAGATTAATACCATGGAAGTGATACTGGTGTCGCCATTAAAGCCTTTACTGTTTATAATAAGTAAGGCAATCCCTTATATTTTCTTATCGCTGGTGAATGTGGTTACAATACTCATTGTAAGCGTTACTATTCTTGCTGTGCCCATCAACGGGAATTTATTTTTATTGATGGCTGAATCTTTGTTGTTCATTATCACATCAGTTTCATTGGGATTAATGATTTCGAATTTTGCCAATACACAACAAGAGGCGCAGATGTTTTCACTGATGTCTTTGTTACTGCCCACGCTGCTGCTTGGTGGTTTTATGTTTCCCATTGAAAGTATGCCGCTGCCATTGCAGATCGTTTCAAATATAGTTCCGTCTAAATGGTTTTTCTTAATTGTAAAAGATGTAATGATAAAGGGACTGGGTTTTTCGCAGGTATGGAAAGAGTCGCTGGTCTTACTTTTTATGACGCTGGTACTGTTGACAATCAGCTTTAAAAAATTTAAAATCAGGCTCTCATGAAAAAACTGCTGGTCATACTGGAGAAGGAGTTCAGGCAGGTTTTTAGAAATCCGGCCATTCTCCGCATGGTACTCGTGATGCCGGTAATTCAATTATTGGTTTTTCCATTTGCCGCCAACTATGAGGTGAAGAATGTTTTGCTTGCCGTGGTGGATCACGATCATTCGGCTTACTCCCAAAAATTTATCAGTAAGATCTCCGGCTCTGGCTATTTCAAGTTGACCGCTTATGAACCATCATACAATAAAGCCATGACCTCCATTGAATCGGGTGCATCTGATCTCATAATAGAAATACCTGAAGGATTTGAGCGTGACCTGGTGAAGAATAACAAAAGCGCCATGTTGATAGCAGTGAATGCGGTGAATGGTGTAAAAGCAAATCTGGGCGGTGCTTATGCTGCAAGCATCATCAAAGATTTTAATGCAGAAATACGCACAGACTGGATGCAATTCCCTGCGTTCAATCAACAACCAACCATCGGGATTACTTCTTCAAACTGGTATAATCCTACCATGAATTATAAAATATTTATGGTGCCTGCCATTTTAGTAACGCTGCTTACTTTGGTGGGAAGTTTGATGGCTGCTTTAAATATAGTACATGAAAAAGAAGTAGGTACTATTGAACAAATCAATGTATCGCCGATTACTAAAGTGCAGTTTATACTCGGTAAGCTTATTCCTTTCTGGATTATGGGCTTAGTTACGCTTACACTCGGTTTACTTGTTTCCTGGTTGTTTTATAACATCATTCCTGTTGGCAGCATTGCATTGATTTATTTTTTCGGGATGGTTTTTTTATTTACGCTTTTAGGAGTTGGATTGTTGATTTCAACGTTTGCAGAAACACAAACGCAGGCAACTTTTGTAAGCTTCTTTGTAATGATGCTTTTTATGTTGCTGGGCGGATTATACACGCCGATAGAAAGTATGCCCGAATGGGCAAAGATGATTACTAAAATAAATCCGGTGGCATATTTTATTGAAGTAATGCGGATGATCGTATTAAAAGGAAGCAGTTTCGCAGACGTAAAAGTTCAGTTTTTCTCTGTACTTGGGCTCGGTGTTTTCTTTAATACCTGGGCAGTCCTGAATTACAGGAAGCGGTCATAAAACTTTATCCGTGTATATACAAATCTTCAACCTTCTTTCTTGCCCATTCAGTTTTGCGTAAAAATTTAAGGCTTGAGTTTATGCTGGGATTGCTTTTAAAACAATTAATGGGAATGAGTTTGGCTAATTCTTCCCAACCATACATTTCCACCAGATGCGTAACAATCATCTGGAGTGTTTTACCATGGAGCGGGTCGTTAGATGGTAATTTGCTCATCTGCTTTATTTTTTTCTTCTGTTACTTCTGCTTCTTTCTTTTTTCCTGTTATCATTAATCCCGCCATCATCACTAAAGCTGATATTAATACAACCTGTAGTATCAATGATTTATTTACAAGCGGTATTTGTTGAGCAGGTACAATAGATAAAAAAAGAAGTATGTTGATCAATCCCCTTGGAGCAATAAACAACATTGGAAATAAGGGAATTTTAAATAATTTAAATTGAAGGACACGTATAATTAATGCAGCGGCAACAATTCCGCAAGCCCAGACTAAAGTATCAACATTTAATATTTCGGCTGTTTCCATAAGGTAACCAAACAGTAAAAAGAAAACGGTTTTTATCAAAAAAGTGCCTTCAGCTATCAGGTCTTTAAATTTGTGTACTTCTATATTCAGGTCATCAGGTTTAAAGACGTTTATCCATTTAAATCTTTTCAACTCATCAAGGTTTCCCAGAAATAAACCAAAGATGAGAATAAAGATAAGCGCCGGTAAATGATAGAGTTTGGCAATGGCATAAATCAGTAGTATCAGTAAAATAATGGGTACAAATTTTATGTGGTGCTCAATCTTACTAAGCAAAAACGCAAGTATTATGGTAGCGATAAAAGAAACAGCTATCATGGTAAGCAACTGCAGGCCCGATTGCCCGATAGTATGCGATTTGTTCAATTCAGTTAAAGCAATAAAATTAAAAAAGATCACACCAAAAATATCGGAGAAACTGCTTTCGTAAGTGATAAACTCCCTGCTGGCTTGATTTAAATATTTTACGCTGGGTATTGCAATAGCACTGCTGATTACGCAAAAAGGAACAGCATTGGTAAGGGCATCTTTTAAAGAAAGGCCAGCTTGAAAATATTGAAATGCGTAGGCCAACAGAAAGGCCAAAGCGATAATGGGCAGCAATGCAACAACAAAAGATTTTCTTATTATCCGCATTTTTGTTCTGTTCAATTCCAGTTCCAGCGAGCCTTCCAGCACGATAAGGATTAACCCTATAGTGCCAAAAATGGGTAACAGTTCAGTAAGGTCGGGTATGCTGATTTCAAATGTAATGGTCAGTTGACGAACAGCCCAACCCATCAGTAATAAAAGTATTACCGAAGGTATTTTTGTTTTTGAAGAAGTAAGATCAAAAATGTAGGCAATTAATAATAAGGCGCATATAGTTATGATAATAGCTGAGGTCATGCTTAAAGATAATATAAAACGCCCGGCTTAAAAAACCGGGCGTTGTTATGAAATAGATAAATGAAATTACAATGCCATCTTCTTCTTCAGATTCTCATCAATAGCATCTAAAAATTCTTCGGTATATAAATAATGTTCACCATGGTTTACTTTATTGCCATGAATACAAACCGCCAGATCTTTCGTCATTTTGCCACTTTCAACGGTCTCAATACAAACTGCTTCCAGTGCATTGCAAAAATTGATCAGCGGTTGGTTGCT
>JBBQLS010000140.1:0-9370 GCA_038328115.1 Chitinophagales bacterium | reverse complement strand
ATTGTTTGACTTCCTGATGTTATCGCTATGCTCACAGCAGGTACAAGCGATGAGGTTACTGTCATTTGGATACTATTGCTGCTGGCTGTTATTGTAGAAACACAACCTGCATTACTCGTCATTACAACCGTTACAATATCGTTGTTTGCTAAAGTTGTTGATGTAAACGTTGGTGAATTAGCTCCTGCATTCATGCCATTTATTTTCCATTGATAAGCAGGTGTTGTACCGCCGTTGGTTGGCGTGGCTGTAAAAGTTACTGATGTACCTGTACAAATTGTTTGAGAGCCCGCAGTGATGGCAATAGTTACCAAAGGAACAAGCGATGAACTCACCGTCATTTGAATACTGTTGCTGCTGGCCGTTGTTGGCGAAACACAACCGGCATTACTCGTCATAACTACCGTTACAATATCGTTGTTGGCTAGTGTTGTTGATGTAAATGTTGCCGCGTTAGTTCCTGCATTAACACCATTTATTTTCCATTGATAAGCAGGGGTTGTGCCGCCATTGGTTGGCGTGGCTGTAAAAGTTACTGATGTACCGGTACAGATTGTTTGACTTCCTGATGTTATCGCTATGCTCACAGCAGGTACAAGCGATGAACTCACCGTCATCTGAATACTATTGCTGCTGGCTGTAGTTGGTGAAACACAACCGGCATTGCTCGTCATTACTACCGTTACAATATCGTTGTTTGCTAATGTTATTGATGTAAATGTTGCAGCATTAGTTCCCACATTCACGCCATTTATTTTCCATTGATAAGCAGGGGTTGTGCCACCATTTGTTGGCGTGGCTGTAAAAGTTACGGATGTACCTGTACAAATTGTTTGTGAACCTGCAGTTATTGCAATGCTTACCGAAGGAACAAGTGATGAACTCACCGTCATTTGAATACTGTTGCTGCTGGCCGTTGTTGGCGAAACACAACCGGCATTACTTGTCATAACTACCGTTACAATATCGTTGTTTGCTAAAGTTGTTGATGTAAAAGTTGCAGCATTGGTTCCTGCGTTAACACCATTTATTTTCCATTGATAAGCAGGGGTTGTGCCGCCATTAGTTGGCGTGGCTGTAAAAGTTACTGATGTGCCGGTGCAAATTGTTTGTGAGCCCGCAGTGATAGCAATAGTTACCAAAGGTGTGAGTGATGAGGTTACCGTCATTTGAATACTGTTGCTGATGGCTGTTGTTGGAGAAACACAACCGGCATTGCTCGTCATAACCACCATTACAATATCGTTATTGGCTAATGTTGTTGATGTAAAAGTTGCAGCATTGGTCCCTGCATTAACACCGTTTATTTTCCATTGATAGGTAGGTGTTGTGCCACCGTTTGTTGGCGTGGCTGTAAAAGTTACTGATGTGCCTGTACAAATTGTTTGGCTACCTGTAGTAATAGCAATAGAAACTGATGGGGTGGAAGCCGCACTTATTGTAATATCAGTGCCGTTATTGGCTCCGATGGTTGCGGGATTTGTAGATGTGATCCTAACCCGATAACCTGTGCCTGCAGGCGTACCGCCAGGTATTGTTGCCACAATGGTGCCGGAGACGGTGGATGAAACACTTCCAATAACAACAGGAGATGCAAAAGAACCAACTGAATTGGAAAGTTCTGCTGTAAATATATTTCCGCCACCAAAAGCCCCGTTTGCAGTATAATTTACATTCACGGTACCGCCGGCGCAAAGCGATGTGCTGCTTACTGTTACAGAAGTACCTGCATCAGTTATCTTAGCAAGAAACCCGTCATAGGTTCCGCCGCCATATGTAGTTTGATAACCCCCGCTTGTAAGGCCATTAGAGGCAGTTCCACCGGATATATACAGATACCCTGTATTCTCCCAGATACTCCGGTCAATCTCATCAAAACCCAAACCACCGAAATAGCTTCCCCAAATCAAATTTCCCGTGCTGCTAAGTTTAGCTATCCAGCCGTCATTGTCGCCGCCAAAAACATTTTGAAAACCACCAAAAGCTATTCCCGAAGCGGAAGAGGTGTTGCCTGTCATGTATACATTACCAATAGCATCTGTACAGCAATGGCGTGCAAAATCATCCCCACTGCCGCCATAGTAAGTTCCCCATAGCCTTGCGCCTGAACTGCTGAATTTTACAAGAAAAGCATCGTAAATACCACCGCCATAGGTAGTTTGATAGGCACCTCCCGTTGCAATATTATTTGTTGAACCTGTATTACCGGCCATGTATATATTGCCGGATGCATCGAAGTTGCAACCGAAATAGGCATCTTCCTGTGCAGTGCCACCATAGTAAGATGACCAGAGAAAATTACCACTACTGTTGAATTTCACGATACAGGCATCAGTAGAGCCACCGCCATAAATAGTTTGATGACCGCCGCTTGTGAGGCCAGTGGAAGAAGTGGATGCAACCAGAATAACATTGTCAGATGCATCTACTGCACTATTATAACCATAATCATAATTTGCGCCGCCGAAATAAGTTGCCCATATACGGCCACCCGAAGGACTAAATTTTGCAAGGAATGCATCATAGGTTCCGCCGCCGTAACTATTTTGATAGCCTCCTACTGCTATATTGGAACTGGAACTTGTGGCACCGGAAATATAAACATTTCCAGAGGCGTCAACCGGGCAATTATAACTGTATTCGGTACCGCCACCTCCGTAATAACTTGACCAAAGCCTTGTACCGCTGCTGTTGAATTTCACCAAAAAAGCATCGTAAGTACCGCCACCATAAAATAACTGGTAACCACCGGAAGCAATACCGGAAGCCGAACTGGTGTAGCCACAAAGAAAAACATTCCCCGATGCATCGGTTGAACAACCATAACCAAATTCGTCGCCGGTGCCGCCATAATAAGTGGCCCAGAGCCTGGCGCCGCTGCTATTGAATTTCACTAAATAGGCATCAAAATTACCGCCGTAAGTGGTTTGATGTCCTCCCCCCGAAGCTATACTGGCAACAGAACTTGTCTGCCCGCTTTCATAAATATTACTTGCCAGATCAGTAGCCAGTGATAATCCATAATCCAATCCTGTACCGCCGTAATAGGTTGACCAGTTCACAACCGGGTCTATCAGCAGGTCTTTATTTTTATCATATTTCTTTATAGAAAAGCTGATGGTACCATCTTCATTTTTATGAAAAGCGGAAGGTATCTTTTCTTTACCGCAAAAAGAAACTGGTGCCGATTCACGGATGACACCTAGCGATGTTTTAAAAACAAGCTCTCCGGCTGCGGAAATGAAAGTTTTATCTGCATCCTTTATACTAAGCCTGATCTGTGAGGGATCGCTCCCGGGATGCACCATAAAATCATACACGAACCCCCCGTTCTTTGAATATAGTATCCAGTCTATACCAGGATAGATATCTTTCATGATAAGCCGGCCGAAGTTGTGTACACCCGTGACCCCGTCGGGACAATGAGGAAGATAAAAATTTTCTATAAAAGCATCCTGCTCTTCTTTGATAATCAGCGGGTACTTATTAGCCCCGGCAAGAGACAAAGTGAAGCGATACGTTTCCTTTTTTATTTTTTTTGACAGCACCTCCTGCAGGGCACCATCTTTTGCCTTGCGCATATCTCGTACATAGCCGTGGGGGAATACCTCTTTTTGAAACTGGTAGGTAAGTTCACCTGCACCAATAAAAAGCGACGCTCCTTTGCTGCTGGCAGTAAATAAAATATCTGGCCTTAGCCTGCCTTTTTCATCGGCAAGTTGTCCTTTGTTCTCAGTAAATAATAATTCTCGGGCTGGCTTTCTTATGTCGTTTACATCCGAAATAGTTGGCTTTTGGTCCGGACCAGAGGCTGAATATGATACTGATAAATGATTATTTTTTTTGCCGGTTACTCTCTCTGTTTGTTGCGCAAAAATACTATCAGCAATAAAAATGATGAATACTGCTATAGTAATGGTTTTAAACCACGAGGGCAGATTTTTGAACATTATGTGTATTTATAAGCTTTACAGGTATATCTGACAATGCAAGTTTACAGTTTGCTTCCTGGAAACATGATACTCCATTTGGATAATTTAAACATTCCGGTACTCTGAGGTTAGCTGTTAAAATGAGAGATAATAGTTATAGCAGGCAATATGATGCAGAAAAATTGTAAATCACTAACCGGGTTAGCTGCCTCATTTTTATAAGTTTTTAAAAAGCCCTTATTGCACGAACCCGAATAGTGGCGACAGATTTACTGGAAACTGTTTGAAGACCTGTTCCAAAATTCTGATTGTTTGCGCCGCCATTCCCTTGCTCGGTAGAACTCCAGTATTCAGCGGCGACAAACCCACCAACCAGTGTTTTTTGCAGGTACAATAAATTCAATTCATATTTAGATGGTAAATACCAGTTACCGTAAGTTATACCGGCTATCGTGGATGAATAAGCATTACACATTGTTGCAGCAAATTGATTACCGTCAAACGATGCCTGGTTGCCAATGATAATTGCTGTGTTGTTCTGGCCTCCATTAATACCATCCGATTCGGCACGGGTGTATGCGCTTGGCGCTGCCGACCACCTGATGCCTGTACTTTGATCGGCAGTAGATGCTATTAAACCATGCTGACCATTATCATACACAAAGAATACAATACCGCCAACATAGTTTTCGCCAACAAAATGCACGGTTGAATACCATGCCGTACCATTATAACATTGAAAAGCGTTGATACTGGTATTATAAATTGTAAGCCCGGTAGCCGGTGCAGCAATGGCATTGCGTTGGGTAGAATCCATACGGGGAGGTAAAAAACCTTTTGACGTACTTTTCACGTCCAGCATGGCCGAAGCATTGGCCGTGCTTCCATCGGTATTAATGGCTAAGCTTTGGGCGAGTACATTGCCCACAACAAAAAATATTGCAATTGTTACAATTATTTTTTTCATACTATTGATTGTTAATAATTGTTGAAACTATCTTCAACATTACCTCTTTAGGATAAAAATACGGCAGTGATTTACGGTTAGCAATGCTCCATTTGGATAGATTTTTTATTGTGCGGGGCTGTAATCTTTACAATATATTTGAATAATGAAACGGGCAAGGCATATAATTTTTATAACTATCCTGTTCTTATACCAGGCAGCAGCAGCCCAAAGCACCCATGTAGCCAGTTTTAAAAGATGCCCTGTAAAAACAATCAATTTCGAAAGCGGGTTGATGAATAATGGCACAACCGGAATCATTACAGATAAACTGGGTTTTACCTGGGTATCTACCCAAACAGGCCTGCAACGGTACAATGGTTATTCAATGCAAACCATTACACCCGTTATTGGAAAAGACACTTTCTATATTAATTTCCCGGTTTATTTTTTTGGTTTGAATGACGGAACTATCTGGATCAGTTTTAAGCATACCGTTTTGCAGTATAACCCGGCTTCCAATTCCTTCAGCATTGCAATTTCATTACAGGCAGCAGGTAGCTCGCCTTTCAATATTGTTCCTTTGCAGGAAACCGTTGATGGCATCTGGTGCATGCAGGAAAATAAAGGGATCGTTATTTACGGCAGAAATGGAAAGTTACTGCAACAGTTTTCTGCTTTTGAACCATCGGTTATCAATACAATGTTAAACTCGCCCGAGCTATTGTACCAGGGCAAAATAGCACAGGCAGGTAACCATATTTTTATTAATGGAAATGGCAGTAATTTCAATTATACTTCTATCGACAAAAATCACAGCAGCCTTTTGGCCATCAATACCCGCCAAAAGGAATTTCAAAAAATAAACCTGGCAGACAGTAATGTTCTAGGACTTGCCTGCACAGCAGATAAACTATGTGTACTCAGCAACAGTAAATTAATTTTTATCGGGACTGATGACTATAAAACCATAAAAGAGGCCAGCATAAAAAATATCACCGGCGAAAATATCACATCCGGAGCTTTGCAATTTACCAGTACCGATAAATTGTTACTAAGCATTAATAACCATTTATTTGAATTAGACAGCACAGGGAATTACCGGTATGAACTTACCGGCCTGAACAGGAGCCCCGTGGTTAATACTGGATTCATTTTTCAGATTTACCCCGATAAATTCGGGCGGATATGGTTAAGGACAAACAATGATATCAAACGGATAGAAAACCTTGAAATACCTTTTGCGCATTTTGTTTACCCCAATGAAAAAAATAATTTTATCCGTTCCGTGTATTATGACCGCCAGAAAAATATATTGATAGCCGGGTGTTTTTACACAGGCATTCAGTTGTATGATACACTGACCAACCCATTGTCAAAAAAAACGATTACTGCGCCTTTTATTAAAAATATTATTTCCATCGAAAAACTCACTAATGACGAATACCTGGTAATAACTTTTGACAAGGGTTGGTTTCTGTTTAACCTGGCAACAAAAACAATAAGGCCATTTAAAATGTCAGCAGATATAGAAACCATTCTTGAACCCACCCGCATGAATTTCTCAAACAATATCCAGCGTATCAGCAACAACAGCATTTTTATTGCGACAGCCAATAATGTGTTCCGGTGCGAATTTTCCGGAACAAGCCTTACATCAGCAGAACCTTTATTACCCAGCCCGCCTGAATTCAGGACCATTATTGTTAGCTTCCTATATGATACTTATAAAAATTTATGGGTTGGTACTTACAAAGGCAATCTTATACGAATCTCTTCAGAAGGAGAATTACAGAGCTTTTCTCTTCCCGGCGGATACGGCATAAGATGTTTTGCAGAAGATGCACAGCACCATATATGGGTGGGCACTGATAAGGGTTTGTATGTGTTTAACAATGAAGGATACCTTTTGAAAGAAGTTACAATAGAAACGGGATTGAGAAATGATTGTATTTATGCCATTCTTCCTGCAGATACCGGTGCAACTGTTTATGCAAGCAGCAACATGGGTATTTCGGCTGTTTCATTAAATGGCACTATAAAAAATTTTACAAAAGAAATGGGTCTGCAGGAAAATGAATTTAACACCAACGCTGCCTGTAAATCTGCAACCGGAAAATTTTATTTTGGAGGTATCAATGGTATCACCTCATTTTACCCTAAATCGCTTGCTGCTGTAAATGATTCGCCTTTTTTGTATGTTACCCGGCTGGTAGTTAATGATTCGTTGTATAACTCTTCTGCTGGGATATGGACAGGCGATTCAATTTTATTAAACCACAATCAAAACCGTTTACGGATTGATATAGCAGCCATTGGGTTGTTGAACACCAATGAATATGTATATCAATACCGTTTAAAAGGTTTTGAAGAGCAATGGCAAACAACATACCAGCCTACCGGAATAAATTATACATTAGAGCCGGGTCAATACAGTCTTGAAATTACCTGTCATCCTGTTCTTTCATCTGAAACTCATTTTTCAAAGAAATTTGTAATCATTATCCATCCGCCCTGGTGGAAAACATGGTGGTTCAGGATAGGAATGCTGGTACTGTTGATAATGATTGTTGCGTATGTTGTGCAGCTCTTCAACCGCCGGAAATATGTGAAAAAAATACAGGAATTGGAAACCCAAAATAAAATACAACAGGAAAAAGAACGTATCAGCCGCGACCTTCACGATCATTTAGGCATACAGGCGAATGCCATTTTGTATAACTCGCAATTGTTAAAACAAGGTGACCGCCAATCTCCTCATGTTATTGATGACCTGCACGACACAGCAAAAGAAATGATGTTGTCGCTAAGAGAAACGATTTGGGCAATGAAAAAAGCAGATACCACGGCTATGGATCTATGGTTAAGGTTGATAAATTTTATTAAACAGATGGGCAGGCATTATACAACTATTGAATTTAGTACAAAGGGAGAGCCGCCAAAAGGTTTAATCCTTCCATCGGCTAAAGCATTAAATGTAGTGATGCTGATTCAGGAAGCCATAAATAATGCCGCCAAACATGCCAATGCAAAAAGTATTTGTATAAACTCAATTGTATTGCCAAACGCCTGGCAAATTACTGTTGAAGATGATGGTGACGGATTTGATTTGAACAAAGCCGCTCAAAAAAATGACGTCAATGGTTTAACAAATATGCAGGAAAGGGCAAAAAATGCCGGTGCCGACCTGCAAATTGCTCCACAAATTACAAAGGGAACCAAAATCACCATTAGCTTGCCACTATAAATAAATACTATCCAAACGGAGTATCGGAAATAAAGTTTTGACTCCTACCTTTAAAAAAAAGACATGATACGAATATCCATCGTGGATGATAAAATAAGTAACCGGGTTATCATTAAAGATAAATTAGCCCGGAATCCTTTTTTTAATGTGGTACTTGAAGCCATTGACGGCGAAGATTTTTTAACACAACTAAAAGCTTTGCCGGATGATGACAAACCACACATGGTACTAATGGACCTGGAAATGCCCAATGTGGATGGCGTAACGGCTATTGCCAGTGCTTCTTCCTTATACCCCGATATAAAATTTGTAGTGCTTACCATTTTTGATGACGACGATAAAGTGTTCCGGGCTATCAGGGCCGGCGCATGTGGTTACCTTTTAAAAGAAGAAAGCAGCCAGGCAATCACCGATATGCTGATGAACCTTTGGGAAAGTGGGGCAGGCCCAATATCGCCCAGTATTGCTTACAAAATTTTACAGATGGTACAGCAGCCTGTTGGTGTAAAAAATAAAAAAGAAGAAAACGAAAATATTTTTCAGTTAAGTGAAAGAGAAAAAGAAATTTTACAACTGCTGAGCCAGGGTCTGGAGTACAAAGAAATTGGTGCAAAAATTTTCATCAGCCCCAATACAGTAAAAAAGCATTGTATAAGCATCTATCAAAAACTGCATGTGAACAGTAAAGCCCAGGCGTTGCGGATTGCTTATACCAAAGGCTTGATTTAAAATAACCCGATCTCTCCTTCCTGAATTACCTGTAAGAAGCGACTTGAAAAAAGCAATCTATAAATTTATTTGACGAAACACCCGTCTTTACAATAAATTGAAATTTTTATTTTGCTTAAGTACTGTACAATAGCATTATTAAAAAATTACTTGATGGTGCCGTTTCAAAGAAAAGGCCTCCTGAAAAAATTGAACATGAAATTAAGTAGCTGGAATTAAGGATTAGGAATACTGAAGATAATTTTGCCAATGGTAAGATTGATGCATTGATTTTTACTAATATAATCAACAGGTATAAGAGTGTAATAACCTCATTAAAAGCAGAGGTGACAATAAGCAAGGAGATAATAGTTCGGAATATCCCCAATACCTGAAGAAAGGTATTGATCTGCCAACTAATATAGGGAAATTCTATTCCCAAGCAGATATGCATATAAAAATAAAATTACCAGGTTCGACTTTTAACGGTAATCCTATTTTTTCCAAAGAAAAATGTCGAACCCCTTCATTAAATAG
>JBBQLS010000139.1:0-9508 GCA_038328115.1 Chitinophagales bacterium | reverse complement strand
CTACGGAAAAGTAAGAGTATTTTTATTTTTTTTATCATTCTTTTTTAAATCGAGAGTGGTGAATCGTGTATGGTGAAAGGCTTACAAAAAGCTTTCCAATTATCAATCAATCCTCAACACAAAAAATTATTACTATTTATTTATTATTAACACATATCTCCGCTTTTATCTTCTCCATTTCTCTTTCCCTTTGGGGAAGGATAGGATGGGGCGGGGCTTCTATCTCAACAAAGTAATATCTCCCGTTTTTCTCAATTTCTGCCCATCTGTAAATTCAACATCCAGGGTATAGGTGTACACATCCATTGGCTGCAGTGCTCCTTTAAATAAACCATTCCATCCCTGATTTCTATCAGATGTTGCAAAAACAACCTGGCCCCATCGGTTATATATCTTCCAGTTCATCACACCAATTCCAAAACCTTTTACCATAACAATGGCATTTTCACCAAACCGGCCAGGGGTAAATGCATTGGGTACATCTAGTACCGGTTCAATTAAACTGGCAATACTTCTTTGTAAGCTGTCAACACAATTTTGTGCATTGTAAGCATATAAAGTTGCCGTAAAACTACCGGTAGCATTGTATTGATGAACAGGATTTACCTGGGTTGATTGTTCTCCATCTCCAAAATTCCATAAGTACCTGTTAGCTCCGATTGATTTATTATTAAAGTGTGTTGGTTTATTCACCTGAGCGGGCACGGGTGTCCAGTCAAAGTCGGCCTTGGGTATGTCAAATACCGTTATGGTAAAAGGAGCCGAGGTATCCGACAGGTTACAGGTATTGGGGTTATTGGCAATGAGCCTTACGTTATAGGTTCGGGCGGCATTGTATGTATGTGTTATGGTAAGTGCCGGGTCTGTTGAAGTGGTATTATCGCCAAAATCCCATAAAAAAGTTTGGCCGCCTACCGATGTATTTTTAAAAGTTAACGGCTCTCCTACGCAAACACGGGGGTTAACCAAAAAGCTAGCCTTAACCACGCTGGCTACGCTTAACAAAGTATCAATACAATCGGGTGCGTTGCACACAAAAGTATCAATTACGCATAATTTAACCCGGTAAGAACCTGGAGAAGCATAGCGGTGAACAGGGTTATAAGTGATGCTTCCGGTATCGGTTTTACCATCGCCAAAATCCCACACAAAACCTTTATTATCGAAAGAACCGATAAAGGCCACCGACTCATTTTTAAACTGGTAAGATAAATTGGTACAAGGACTTTGCTTTACAAAACTTAATCCAAGGGTAGCAAAGTTTGTACTTACTTTAATGGTTTTATAAGCCGTGTCCCTGATGTTACATTTAGCGCTGTCTTCGCCAATAAGCATGATGGTGTAATATGCCTGGGGTACCCCTACCGGCAATGTGTATAAATGACTCGTGTCAGAACGTGTTAGTAAGGTATCCGGTTTTGAACCATCACCCCATATCCAGATAAATTTCTTGGCAATACTTATCGAATCAAAAACATTTACCCTAAGCGGATTGCATCCTGAAATTGCATTGGGTATATTGTTAATGATAGTACGCACGTTGGCAGAAACGCCTGCAAAATTCATTTCAATTTTTACTGCCGCAAGGTTGCAATCAATGGAATTAATGCTACTGGACCATGCACCCGGCGTTGTTGGAAAAGGACCACCACCATCCTTACAGGAGCATAGTGCCTGGTAAACAATTCCATTATTATCAAACCGGCTGGTGCCACCATCAACATGCTCGCCGGTACCTCCCCCAAAATGGCCAAAGTGAGAACCGAAAAGCTGTTTGGTGGCATCCTTTGCTAAAACAAAGAAGAAAAAATCAGATCCATCCGCCGGAGGAATATTAGGTATAGGATTAAGTTCGGGCATATTGTTTGTGCCCGATGTGGGATAACCCAGCCTACCGTTAATGCCGCCGCCCCAACCACTTACGTACACATTTTCGCAGCGGTCAACCAAAAATGCGATAGGTGAAAGGTTGGGGTCTGAAGCATTTTGTGATCCGAAAACTGTAGAGTAAACATAGGCTGACAAATCGGGTTGAAGCTTACAAATGAATTGCTTTGCGTTAAGATTACCATACACCCCGGGAGTTACAGGCCAGATGCCGGTGGTTGTACCCATTATATATGGATACCCGGCTTTATCAAACTGAATACCATATACCATGTCATTGCCGGGGGTTCCCTGGTAAGTTGTTCTTACTACAGCAGAGCCATCACTTTTTATTTGTGTAACAAACCCATCAGTCTCACCACCACGGTAAGTTGGCTGCATTACACCAGGCGCATTTATACCCGTCAAATTAGTGCTGGTGGTACCACCGCCCACATAAATATCGCCGGTTAGCGGGCTTTGCGATAAGACAAAACAGGCATCGTCGCCGTTTCCGCCAAAATAAGTACTGAATAATACCGTAGAAAGATTATTTGTAAATTTCATGATTACACCATCCTGCGGAGGATGATCTTCTCCTGAAGTGGGCAGCGGCCCCCCAAAAGTTTGTTGAAAGGCACCGGGCGTAACCGGAAAATTGGTTGATTGGGTACAGGATGCTACCAGTACGTTGCCTGCGGCATCCAATATTATTTCTCCACGGGCATCATCTCCATAATTACGGCGGGTGGCAAAAGCACCCGAAGGGGCTACCCATTTAGACCTGATATTTAGTCCATCATTGCCCGTACCGCCCATTCTTGCACCGCCTAAAGGCAGCGTGCCGGTAGCGTTTAATTTGATAACAAAAATATCGTAGTTAAGCTCATTCGGTGAAGGTGGAGCTGGCCTTGTTGGAATACCCGGGAAATTATTAGAATTAGTTCTGCCGGTGATATATAAATTACCCTGATCATCACTTATCATACTGGATGGCGACTCATTACCACTGCCCCCCAGGTAGGTTGCATACAAACGGTTTGATCCATTTGAAGAAAATTTCATAATGGCAAGATCATAGCCCAAACCTATGGCATCGTCAGAAACACCACCACTAAAAACTGTTTGGTAAGCACCCGGCGAAACCGGGAATCCAGGCTCAAAAGCAATGCCACCCGCAAAAAAACTACCATCGGGCCCGGGAGTAGCCGTGTAGCCCCAGTTATCGGCGACGCTGCCCGTAAAGGTGGAAAAAATTAATGTAGGATCAATGACCAACGTAGATGCAGGATCATAATTATCTACCTTAAACCTAACAATATTATTGCTTACGCTATACCTGCAGTTAACCGCTTGCCTGCCGGTTTCACCTGCCTGGTAACTGTATGGGTACAGTTCTTTAACAACCCCCACAGAGGTGTTGATTACCAGTTCCCTGTTCTTAATTTCTAATTTATCAATACCTGAATACTTCATGGCAATTTTACTAATATCGCCGCCAGGATGCACAATAATATCGTATTTCATTTTTCCGGCATCGCTGTAATACCTCAAATCTACATTGGGATATATATTTTTATAACTTACCGCCTGGGCAATTTTACACCCGGATGCCCATTTGCTTTTATCAGCTCCTATAAAATAATTGGTATAAAAAGGCTGTATTTTTTCCGCTGTATTTTGTGGCGAATTATTACCAGCCAGAAAATTTACCTTATATGCGTTTGAATGTAAAATAACCTTTTCGCCCATTTTGGTAAGCAGGTTAGTACCATGCATCTGGTCCGATACTTTCATTAGATCTTCCGGATTATGCATAACCACGGTAAACCCATCGTTTTGCAGATAAAAGGAACCGGTAGAAAAATCTGCCCGGTATTGAATCCTGCTGTCCCACTGCCCTTTGTTTTGTATAAATTCCGCCTGTGCCTGTACCTGTTGCGTAAAAAAAGATACTGAAAGGAGTATTATAAGAGGTAGTATTATTTTGTGCAAGATTATCAAGTATTCGTTTTTTACAATGTACAAAAATTAAAGCATAAAATTAATGGTTATGGCAATTATATAAAAAGATGTAAAGCGTTAATAACTGTTATAAATTGTTAAACTTATGCAATGACCTCAAATGCGCAGGCCGTGTATAATTTACGATATTTTACTCCATACTGTTTTACCTTTTTGTTGCTGCAGATAATTTTTAACAACCATATTTTCTTCTGCATTTAAATCAGGATCAGTTTCTAACATGTGTTCAGCAGCGTTCCGTGCGGCTTCCAGTATAACCCTGTCCTGGACTATGTTTGCCAGCTTAAAGTTTAATAAGCCGCTTTGCTTAGTGCCTTCTATATCGCCGGGGCCACGTATCTCCAGGTCTTTTTCTGCTATCTTAAAACCATCGTTGGTTGCTACCATTATCTTTAACCGTTCACGTGCATCGTTTGATACTTTTGGCCCTGTTAATAATATGCAAAAACTTTTTTCAGCACCCCTACCCACCCTGCCACGCAGTTGATGCAATTGCGACAAACCAAATTTCTCGGCACTTTCAATTACCATAACACTGGCATTGGGTACATTCACCCCAACTTCAATAACGGTTGTGCTTACCATAATTTGTGTATCGGCTTTTACAAAGCGTTGCATATTGGTTTCCTTTTGCACGGCTTTTTGTTTTCCATGCACCATGCTTATCCAGTATTTAGGCTCCGGAAAAAAAGATTTTACTTCTTCAAATCCCTTCATCAGGTTTTCGTAATCCATTTTACTGCTTTCTTCAATGAGCGGATAAACAATATATGCCTGTCTCCCCTTTGCAATTTCTTCCTTAACAAAATCCATTACCTGCGGCCTGGCACTTTCGGAACGGTGCAACGTGTTGATCGGTTGCCTGCCCGGTGGTAATTCATCAATAACACTATAATCAAGGTCGCCATAAGCAGTAAGTGCCAGCGTACGTGGTATGGGCGTTGCTGTCATTACGAGCACATGCGGCGGTATCGTATTCTTTTTCCACAATTGTGCCCGCTGTGCCACACCAAATTTGTGCTGCTCATCAATAACTGCAAATCCGAGGTTTTTAAAAACCACATTATCTTCAATTACTGCATGTGTTCCTATCAAAATATTCAAACTCCCATCTTCGCAAAGTGCAAGCACTTCCTTACGGTATTTACCTTTAGATGAGCCGGTGAGCAATTTTACACAAACCGGCATGTCTTTTACCAATTCGGTAATGCTGTTGAAATGCTGCTGTGCCAGAATTTCGGTTGGTGCCATTAATACCGACTGAAAATTATTATCGGCGGCAATCAACATCATCATCAATGCCACAATGGTTTTACCACTCCCAACATCACCCTGCAAGAGCCGGTTCATCTGTTTGCCGCTGCCTGCATCACGCCGTATTTCCTTCAATACTTTTTTTTGTGCATTGGTTAATTCAAAAGGTAAATATTCTTCAAAAAAAATGTTAAACAGATCGCCCACCTTATCAAAACTTAATCCTTTGCTGTACCGGTGCCTGGTTGATTTTATAAGGCCAAGCCTTAGTTGTGCAAAAAATAATTCTTCAAACTTAAGCCTGCGTACTGCATGTTGGTAATGCTTTTCCGTTGCCGGAAAATGTATTTGCCTGCAGGCATTAAACCGGCTAATGAATTTGTACTGATTGATAATTGATTGGGGCAAATTTTCGGGTAGGTCTTTTTCGCTCAGCAATTGCAGCATGGCATAAGTAAACTTGCCAATGCTCCGGCCATTCAGCCCCTTTATTTTTAATTTTTCGGTAGATGGGTAAACAGGCTCCAGGTAATTTTTTCCATCGGCTTTCTGTTCGGTAAAATTTTCTATTTCGGGGTGGGCGATCTGTGGCTTGCTCATAAAGAATGCAAGTCTTCCAAAAACAAGGTAGTGATGCCCCATGGCAATTGCCTTCTGTATCCAGCTTATTCCCTGAAACCAGACTAATTCAATTTCACCGGTTTCATCGGCTAATTTTGCTACCAGCCTTTTTGCCCTGCCTTCTCCTACAATATTTATTTGTGTAATTTTTCCGGCAACCTGTGCATATTCATCCGCAGGCGATAATGCACCAATCTTATCCAGCTTGGTTTTATCAACATGCCTGAAAGGGTAATGCTCCAGTAAATCTTTAAAGTTAAAAATGCCCAGCTCTTTTTTTAAAAGATCACCCTTAAAAGTTGTTACGCCATGTAAATATTCAATGGGGCTGTTTAATATGGTGGAAGGCGAGCTGATGCTTTTTTTACAAAGATACAATTGAAGCATTACGAATGGTTTCGCCTGGTGGCGAAAATATTTGCCACAGAGGCACGGAAGGCACAGAAAAAATTATTGAATATTTAATATTGAAGAGGGAATATTGTTGAACTCTATGCGCCAAAAAATATTAAATATTCAATCTTCCATTTTAAATCCTTCTTTACCGCTTTGCATTATTCTGAAACCTCCTTGGCTTATTAAAATTCCTGTTTCCTCCACCCGATCCGCCGGAAGGGGTGATATTATAGGCCGGTGTCTCTCCAAGTTCTTCAGGCACAGTTGCTTTAGGTACGGGCTTACCCAACAATTTTTCGATACCCATAAATTTGCGTTGTTCTTTTACGGTGACAAATGTATAGGCAGTACCTTCGGCAGCGGCCCTTGCTGTACGGCCAATGCGGTGTACATAATCTTCGCCGTCGTGTGGCACATCATAGTTAATAACCAGGTCAATATTATCAATATCAATACCTCTGCTTAAAATATCGGTAGCTACCAAAATTGGTAAACGGCCGCTTTTAAATTGTATCAATACATCTTCTCTTTTTGTCTGATCCAGATCGCTGTGAATTTCGTCTGCCGGGAATTTAGCCCGCTTTAAATCACGGGTAAGATTTTTAACGGCAATTTTACTGCTGCAGAAAATCAATACCATTTTAAAATCTTTCTTGTGCAGCAAATGCTTTACCAGCGGAATTTTCTGCGTATCATAAACTACAAATGCTTCCTGTATAATTTTTTCGGGTGGCTTACTTATGGAAATATTTACCTCTTCCGGATGATGCAGAATTTTTCTTGCCAGTTCCCGTATCTTATGCGGCATGGTTGCCGAAAACAACAGGTTCTGCCGCTTTTTGGGCAGGTTGTCAATGATGAACATAATGTCATCGTAAAAACCCATGTCCAGCATACGGTCGGCTTCATCCAGAATTAAATATTTCAGTCCTGCCAGTTTCACATAGCCCATTTTTATATGCGCCATCATTTTGCCGGGCGTACAAACCACTACATCGGCACCATGGCTGAGTGCCTTTTTTTCCTGTACAAAAGCGTTACCGTCTCCACCGCCATAAACGGCTATAGAACTAACCGAGGTAAAATAAGAAAGGCCTTCCATGTGCTGGGCAATCTGCACAGCAAGTTCACGGGTGGGCACAATTACCAGTGCGTTATTGGTATGATCCTCGTGCGGATCAGTAATAATCTTATTGATAAGGGGCAATAAAAAGGCCGCCGTTTTACCGGTTCCGGTTTGTGCAGAGGCAATAATATCTTTGCCAGCCATAATCAGCGGAATAACCTGCTCCTGCACCGGGGTTGCGTTTTCATAGCCAGAAGCATCAATACCTTCCATCAAACGTTCATCAAATCCAAATTCTGTAAACTTCAAAATAATTATTTTTTAATAGCCGTGAAGATACAGAATAAAGCCCGACCGTGGCATTTTGTACATGGCATGTTCTGGCTCGACGGCAGGCAGGCTTAATAACGTACCTTTGCCACTATAAAAACACAGCATGATTAAAGTTGGAGAATTCAATAATTTAAAAGTGATAAGAGCCGTTGATTTTGGGCTTTATTTAGATGATGGTGCCGAAGGTATTTTATTACCCAAACGCTTTGTACCCAAAGGAGCCGAAATTGGCGATGACTTAAATGTGTTTTTATATCATGACGGCGAAGACAGGCTGATTGCAACCACACAAAAGCCCAAAGGCATACTGGGCGATATTGTAAAACTGAGAACCATCAGTGTAACAGAACATGGTGCTTTTTTAGATAATGGGTTAATGAAGGATCTGTTTGTACCAAAATCCAAACAGCAAAATGTAATGATACCCAATGGTGAATATTTAGTAAAAATTTACCTGGACGAACAAACCGGCAGGCTGGCTGCAACCGAAAAGATTGAACCTTTTTTAAGCAATGAAGAGCTTACAGTTAAAGAGCTGGAAGTTGTTGATCTGATCGTTTACCGCCGTACCGATATTGGTTATGTGTGCATCATCAATAACCAACATACCGGAGTGTTACACCACAACGAAATTTACAGGAACATTACCGCCGGCGACCGATTTACGGGTTTTATAAAAAAGATATATCCCGAAGATAAGACCAGCGACCTGCGTTACCGCATTGATGTATCTGCAGGCAAGCCCGGTTATAACCGTGTAGAAGATGAAACAGAAAAAATAATACGCTTATTAAAAGAAAATGATGGCTTTTTACCTTATCATGATAAGAGCAACCCCGAAGAAATTTATTCTTTTTTTGGTATGAGTAAGAAGACGTTTAAAATGACGACGGGTAATTTATATAAGCAACGTAAGATAAGTTTTGAGAAAGACGGAATAAGGCTGTTGTGATATAAAATTTAAGTTTTACAGTTACTATCCAATGCAGAAGATGCAAGTTGCTGATGTATCAAGGCTTTCAGAGGATTGGGCAACAAATAGCTAACAAGAATGGCTAAAACAAGTGAAAGCCCATAATTAACAAGAGAAAAAAAGCTGTTGACCGGTGAGCCTGTGAATCCGCATCATGGCGTTTGTGATTAAAACAATTACATATTACCGTAACTGCCGGGCAACAATTTCTTGTTGCAATCCCATGTACTTACAGAACTCTTCAATCGTTACAACCTGGTGAGATTGTTTCTTGAAATGATCCTTAATCTTCTTGATAAGGTTTCTGCCGTACCTATCGCTTCTGCCTGTGATGATCTGAATGTCCTTCGGATAAATGCACAGTCTATTCATTAATCAAATAACTTTTTCATACACTATCCATACTTCGGCTATGCTGTTAGTATGAATAATATTATACAAAGATAATTTATTTTTGAGAGCGGTAAAACTGTGTTTGTTGGAATAATGTGGAATAAACGGAACGGATAACCTTGCACATTTGTCAGGGCTTTGCTGTGGTTCTACTTTTGTTTTCAAATGCTGATAATGCAGCAAAGAATGGAAACAAATTATTAACCCAATAAATTTTTTACAATGGCAAAGCAAACAGGTATTATTAAATTAAAAGGTACACTTGGAGGTATTACTTTTTACAAAACTTCTTTGGATGGCGATTTAGCCAGGGAGAAAGGCGGCGTGTCCGGTGATCGTATTGCAAATGATCCAAGCTTCCAGCGGACCCGTGAAAACGGTGAAGAATTTGGAAGAGCTGGTAAAGCTGGGAAAATTTTGCGTAATGCAATCCGTGCAATGTTGCAAAATGCTGCGGACAGCCGTATGGTTGGACGTCTTACACAAAAAATGGTTGAAGTGGTTCAGGCTGACGTTACCAATCCCCGTGGCCAACGTAATGTGATTGATGGCGAAGCTGAATTGCTGGAAGGTTTTGAGTT
>JBBQLS010000138.1:0-9527 GCA_038328115.1 Chitinophagales bacterium | reverse complement strand
GCTACCAGTGCCAAAGATGCCATTTCACCTTCCGTTTATTTCAGCGCCTGGGCTATTGGAGGGTTGGTGGCTTTATGCGGTGCATTAACCTATGCCGAAATAGGCAGCCGCTATCCTGTTACAGGCGGGTATTATAAGGTTTTTGCAAAAGCCTATCATCCCAGTATTGCTTTTGCAATTAACTGCATCATACTGGTAAGTAATGCTGCCAGTATAAGCGGTGTTGCTTTAATTGGCAGCGGATATTTATTAAAATTATTTCCGGGCAACTGGACAGATATTGACAAAGCCCTGGTAAGTTCTGTAGCCATTCTTGTTTTTTATCTCATTAATTTAAGAGGACTAAAAACCAGCTCTACCACACAGAATATTTTAATGATGATAAAGATCACGATGGTGGTAGTTTTAATATCAGCATTGTTTTTCCCGGATAAATATGCTGTGAACGATGCTGCCAAAGCAGTTGCAGCACCAGAACATGCTTTTACCTGGATAGATTGGGGTAAGAGCCTTGGCCTTAGTTTGATTGCTGTATCCTTTACCTATGGCGGCTATCAGCAAACCATCAACCTGGGAAATGATGTGCAGAATCCTTCTAAAAATATTCCACGGGGAATTTTTATCGGCATCATCATCATCATCGGCTTATATATGTTGGTAAACCTCAGCTATTTTAATGTGGTTGGTTTTAACCAGATGAAAGGCGAAAAAGAAATTGCTTATGTTGTTATTGAACGAATTTTCGGCACCGGCGGCGCTTCGGTATTTTCTGCCTTTCTTTTTTTGGGAGTACTGGCTTATGTAAATGGTTCATTGCTTAGCAACCCACGGGTAATGTATGCTATGGGCGAAGATGGAAGTTTGCCAAAAATATTTGCCCGTTATAATAAAACGTCGAACGTAACTACTTTTTCCCTGACTATTTTTTCTGCGCTGTGTATCGTCATTCTATATTTTGCGCAGGAATTTGAAAAGATACTCACCTTCACCATCTTCCTGGATAGCTTTGGAATGATATTAAGCTGTGCTACCATTTTCTGGTTTCGCAAAAAAACAAAACACCTGGATGGAACAGGTATTTATCAAATGAAATTTTTTCCATTGATGCCGGTAATTTTTATGGCGGCTTATCTTTTTGTGGCAGGCAGTATAACTGTGGCCGATCCTAAAGCAGCGTTAACCGGCCTGGGTGTTCTGGCTGTTTTCGTTCTTCTTTATTTCGTGTTAAGGAAAAAAAATAAACCAACATCGGAAATCTCATAAAAACCAGCTTGCATTAAATGCTTAAAAACAAGCTTTGTATGTGAATGGACACGATTTACCGTTTGTACAATTGTTTTACAGGTTTTACCTGTAGATGAATTATTTTTGTTGTATGCGTTATAAAATTTTAACCCTTATAACTTTATTGATTGTTACCTCAACTGTAAAGGCGCAGGAAAAGTGGAGTTTGCCCAAGTGTGTTGAGTACGCCATGGCTAATAACATTTCGGTAAAGCAAACTGCATTACAGGAACAATTTAATAGTCTTACGTTAAAGCAAAGCAAGTTATCCCGGTACCCCTCACTCAACTTAAACAATAATTTAAGTTATAACCGTGGAGTAATACAGGATGCGTCATTTAATATAGTTAATGGTGGGTCTTTTTCATATAGTGGCAGTCTTCAAACCAGTGTTGAAATATTTAACTGGTTCAGCAAAAAAAATACCATTGCTGCCAATGACTGGGAAGCCCAGGCAGCAAAAGCCAATACTGATAAATTAAAAAATGATATTGCTCTTTCTGTTGCCAATGCTTATTTGCAGATTTTACTCGGCATGGAGCAGGAAAAGGTTGCTGACGTTCAGTTACAACAATCAAAAGCTCAATCTATTAATACCCGTAAACTGGTGGATGCAGGAAACCTGCCCGAACTGAATGCTGCAGAGTTAGAAGCCCAGGTGGCCAGAGACAGTTCGAATGTTATAAGTGCCAAAGGAAATGTTACACAAAGTATTCTTTCTTTAAAATCTTTGATGGCTATTGATGCGGCTGCGCCTTTTGAAATTGAAACACCGCCTGTTGATAAAATAGCGGTAGAAAAAATTGCCGATCTGCAACCCGAAGCTGTTTACGCATCAGCCCTGGCCAATCTTCCACAACAGCGATATAATGATTTAAAGCTTAAAGCTGCACGAAAAAGCAGTGATGCAGCAAAAGGCGCTTTGTATCCAACTTTATCGGGCTTTGGCAGTTTAAATAGTGGATTTAACGATAAAACATTTGAGGTCCTGAGATATGATATTCTTCCTGCGGTGCCGGTTAAAATTGGTACTGTATCGGTAAATGGTAGCCCCTATGATGTATTTTCTTCGCAGACTACATTTAGTAGTCCTGTTGTAGGTAAAAGGAAGTTTTTTCCGCAGTTGTCTGACAATTTCAGAAAATCTGTTGGCCTAAGTTTAAGTGTACCCATTTTTAACGGAAACAGTTCACGTACTGCATGGCAAAAAAGCAAGCTGAATATTGTGAGCCTGGAATTGCAAAAAGATGCAGATAATCAAAAAACCAAACAGGATATTTACCAGGCTTATAATGCAGCCGTGGTTGCCCTGGAGAAATACAACGCAGGCAAAAAATCTGTGGAGACTGCCGAACGCAGTTTTTACTATGCCCAAAAAAGATATGAAGTGGGCTTGATGGCAACATTTGAATTGATTACTAATCAGAATAACCTGTTTACGGTAAAACTACAGAATGCATTGAACCAGTATGATTATATTTTTAAAATGAAAGTGCTGGAGTTTTATAAGGGGCAAGGGTTGAAGTTTTAGAAACCCCGATCTCCAGCCCCCTCTATCTCCCCCAAGGGGGAGGAAATCTGGTAGATCGAAGCAGAGTATTTTGAATAAAAAATAAATGATTGAATTAATAAGCTGCCCAGTCGAGTTCCCTCTCCTTTGGAGAGGGGTTGGGATAAGGTCGAATAAAGATATATTGTACAAGAGTGCGACGCCAATGAAGATGAATAAAGCTTCCTGGCCGGGCTCATAAAAAAATAAAAAATGAGTAAATCGCTTAAATGGATCTTAATTAGTGTGGGAGGCTTGATAATATTGTTATTTATATTATCAAAAGCCGGTGCTTTTGGAAAAGATGAGGGAACAAAAGTTACTGCCGAAAAAGTGCAGAAGCGTACCATTACAGAAATAGTAAATGCCAGTGGTAAAATATATCCGGAGGATGAAGTAAAAGTGAGCCCTGATATCAGCGGTGTAATTACCGAGCTTACCGTGCAGGAAGGTGATACGGTAAAACGTGGCCAGTTGCTTGCCCGCATTGATCCGGATATATATAATATTCAACGCAGCCAGGCCGCGAGTGGCGTGGCACAATCGCAGGCACAGGTTAGCAGTGTGCAGGCGCAGGTAAGCAATGCGCAGGCAGCGCTGGATGCGTTGGATGCACAAATGGAACAGGCACAAAGAGCTTACGACCGGAGTAAAAAATTATTTGATGATAAGGTAATAAGCCGCAGCGAAATGGATGTGGCAGAAACTACTTTAAAAAGCGCCAAGGCAAATTATAATGCTGCAAAACAAGGCATACGCAGCACGGAGGCCAATGTGCAAAGCGCCCGTGCCAATGTACAAACTGCTCAGGCAAGTTTGCAAAGGGCTAATAAAGATTTGAGCAGAACAACCATCATTGCTCCAAGAGACGGTGTGGTTTCTTTACTGAATGTAAAGAAGGGTGAAAGTGTATCGGGTAATAGTTTTACGGTGGGTACCGAAATTTTAAGGATTGCCGACATGAGTAAGATTGAGGTAAGGGTTGATGTGGGAGAAAATGATATTCCTAAAGTGAAACTGGGTGATAGCGCCATAGTGGCGGTAGATGCTTACAGCGACCGGAAATTTAAAGGCATTGTAACACAAATTGCCAGCAGCAATAATGGTGCGGCGGCGCAAAATGCGTTGTCCTCCACCAGCAGCGATGTTACGCAATACAAAGTTTACATACGCATTTTGACAGGGAGTTATACTGATCTGCTAGGTAAGGGTACATTCCCTTTTCGCCCGGGAATGAGTGCCAGCGCAGATATACAAACCAAAACACACGCCAATGTTTTAAGCGTTCCCATTAACGCTGTTACCACCCGTGATAAAAATGACAGCACAAAAACCAGCACCGTTAAGAAGAAAGATGAATCTGATGTAAAAGCAACTGCTTCAACAGCGGATGATGAGCTGGAAGTTGTTTGCTTTATAATTGACAAAGATGGAAAAGTTAGTAAAGCAACCGTTAAAACCGATATACAGGATATAAACAACATTGAAATTACCGCCGGATTAAAAGAAGGTGATATGGTTGTAACCGGCCCTTATGAAGCCGTAAGCAAAAGCCTTAAAGTGGGCAAACAGGTTAAAGTGGTAGATAAGAAAGACCTGTTTGAAAAATAAGAATGCTGCTATATAAAAGTAGTACCCTTACATAGGTTATTTCCGTCCTCCTATACAAAAAATCAATAAAAGATTTTTAATGATCAAAAAAACTGTGTTGTTTTTGGGCAGCCTGTTGCTGTTAAGCTATCTGGCATTTGCACAAAAAACCACAACACTAAAAGTAATTATAAACTTTCCAAAAGCTGATACTGCTGCCAGTGTAACACTGCAGTTATACCTTTTACCTGATACCATTTTGGTAAGCAGTAAAGTAATAAACAATGGCATTGCCGATTTTAATGTCAAACCATTTTCAAAATTTTTACTCCGGTTAACGTCTGTATCATTTGAAAATACCAACACGACCATCTCAGCAACCGACAAGCCGGTTGTAACGACCATTATTCTAAAAACAAAAAACACAACCCTGGGCGATGTAACGGTAATAGCTAAAAAGCCGTTGATAAAACAGGAAGATGATAAAACGATTGTTGATGCAGAAGTTTTAGCCAACAGCAGTACCAATGCTTACGAGGTTTTAGAAAAAACACCCGGCGCCATTGTTGACCAGGATGGAAATGTTTATTTAGCCAGCACCAACCCTGCTACCATTTTAATTAATGGCAGAGAAATGAAATTGAGCAGTTCGGACATTGCATCGCTGCTGAAAAGTTTGCCAGCCGGAAGTGTAAGTAAAATTGAAATATTGCGAAACCCTTCTGCCAAATACGATGCAGCAACCAGCGGCGGTATGGTAAATATTATTTTAAAGAAGGGTATAAAACTGGGCACCAATGGCAGCGTAAATGTGGCTTACTTCCAGGGAGTGTATGGTACCAAAACGGCCGGTTTTAATATTAACAAAGGGTCAGAAAAAATAAACAGTTACCTCAATTACCAGTTTACCAACAGGAACAATTATGAAGAATTGAATACAGACAGGTTGTTCAGAAAAGATTCGGGTTTTATTGCACAGCAATCTTACACCACATATCCAACCAGCAATAATTATCTGAATGGCGGAATTGATATTCAGTTAACTCCAAAATTTAGTGCATCGTACGACCTTCGTACAAGCTTTACAAATGGGAAAAGTTCTGCAGTAAGCGGTATCGGCTTCAGCAAATATCCTTCACCAGCGGTGCTTTCTAAAAATGTTTCTGATATTAACAGTACCAATAAAACAACTTACCTGGGTAATAATATTTCAACCAAATATAAAATTGATACGTTGGGCAGTGAATGGACCAGCCAGTTTGATTATAGTTACTATGGAAACCGGAATACACAGTTTTATAAAACCAATTATTACATATATCCAAAACCAACTGTTACCGGTGATGGAATCAATAATAACGATAAAAATATCTTTCTGTTACAAACAGATCTTTTACTTAAGCTGAAGAAATCTTTAACTTTTGAAACCGGGTTTAAAGCAACCATCAGCAACAGCAAAAACACGTCAAACTACGTTAAGGATACCGGTAACAATATTGAGTTTGTTGACAATTTTCAAACCAACACATTCAAATACAATGAAACGATTATTGCTGCCTACTTGCAGGTTTCAAAAACATTTGCCGGCTTCACCATAAAGCCGGGGCTTAGGCTGGAAACAACCGATATCAACGGCAGACAAACGATACCAAAAGACACTACTTTATTGCTAAAGCGAACTGATGTCTTTCCCTATCTTTTTATCAAGCATAATCTTTTTAAAATGTTTGGAGCTACATTGATCGGCAATGCCATCTATCGTAAAAGTATAAAGCGGCCTTATTACGAAGTACTTAATCCGTATCCTAAATTAATTGATCAATCTCTTTATGATGTAGGTAACCCAAAACTGAAACCCCAGTTTACCACCAACTACGAGCTCAATATAACTTATGATAACATACCGGTAATTGCACTCGGCTACAATAACACCAAAGATATTTTCAGCAATGTAAATTATCCCGGCCCTGATAACGTTACTTACCGCACTTACGATAACCTGGGAAAGAATAAAGAAGTTTATGCAAAAGTTATTGGCGGTATTCCTCCCGGTAAAAAATATTTTTTCTATCTGGGTGTGCTATATAATTATAATCATTACAGTGGTTTGTACGAGGGTCTTCCGCTGGATTATAAACGTGGCAGCTGGACCTTCTTTATGTTTCAGGAATTTAAAGCAACGCCCAGGTTCACGCTTAACATGCAGGGCTTTTTACGAACCAAGGGATTGCAAAACCTGTATGAGTTGAATACATTTGGAGGTTTGTTTGTTACTGCCAACAAAAGCATTTTAAAGAAAAAAGCAAACATTATTCTTTCGGTGAACGATTTGCTGCATACCAACCAGGTATCATTCAGTTCACAGCAGGGTACGGTAAATGCACAGGGCAAACGTGTTAACGATACAAGAAGACTGGGGTTGACTTTCCGTTATAATTTCGGCATAAAACCTAAAAATGAAAAGAAAAAAGGCTTTGATATACCAGCCGATATTAACTGAATAGTTTTTCTGCTACAGCAACACTTTCGGGTTTTCCTACGTCAACTAATTTATCGCCGCTATGGTCGTAGCCGAGAATAACATGCTCTGCTGCCAGGTCAAGATAACTATTCATGATAGAAAATTTTCCTTTCTGCCTTATTATAGAAAATATTTCGGGTTGAAAGATGACAACGCAACTGTAAGCTTTTTGAATAAGGCCCGGTTTATTAATAGATATCTTCTCTTCGCTGGTTTGCAAATTCTTCCAGCCACACAAGCGGTTATCTTCATCAAATAATAAAACCCTTGATGATTTTCTGTCGGTAACCCCAAAGGTTATTAAGGGTTTAAACTGTTGATGAAAAGCCATCAGCTTATCTAAATCCAGGTCAGTCAAAATATCTACATTCAGAGAAATAAAGGGTTGCCCATTATCCAGCAGATGCCGGGCTTTCATCAGACCACCGCCGGTTTCCAGTACTTCATCGCTTTCATCACTGATGATAACATTGCTTCCCCAGCCATTGTTTTGTTTGATGGCCTCCACTATCTGATCTGGAAAATGATGGATGTTTACAACTACATCTTTAATGTCGTATTGTTGTAAGTATTCAATATTTCTTTGCAATAAAGATTTACCGTTAACCAGCGCTAAAGCCTTGGGATGTGAAGCAGTCCAAGGCTTAAAACGGGTTCCTAAGCCTGCTGAAAAAATTATTGCACGGGTTCCGTTTTCCAATTTTCTTTATTTGAGTGATTGAGTTCGATCTTTACTTTAAACTTATTCCGCAAATGCCTTGCTAAAGCTTCTGCAGCATAAACACTTCTATGCTGTCCGCCCGTACAACCAAAATTTATTGTCAAATGTTCAAAGCCTCTTTTGATATAGTCCTCTACAGAAATATCAACAACACTATATACACCGTTTAAAAAATCCGGCATCTTGGTTTGCTGTTCCAAAAAATCTTTTACCGGCTTATCAAGGCCAGATAAATGTTTGTATTCATCAAACCTGCCGGGGTTTAATATACCACGCATATCAAATACAAAACCACCGCCGTTCTTTGTTTCATCTTTTGGATAACCGGTTTTAATAAATGAGAAACTATTTATCGTTATTATCAGCGGCGTTTCCTCTCTTGCCTGTATGGGTGTAAATTCCTGTATCACGGCATCACTAATACATATCTCCAGTACTTTTTTAAATTCCGGAACAGCTATGCCAATACTTTGGTTTTGAACAAACCATTTTAAATTTTCCAATGCCAATGGTATACTGGTTAAAAAATGGGCTTTACGTTCAAACAAACCACGGAAGCCATAAGCACCAAGCACCTGCAGCAGGCGGATCAATACATAGCCATTATACTGGCTGCGAAAAACATCCTTATCAATTTGCTCTTCCGCCACTTTTTCAAAAGCATCCATATAATCTTCCAGCAAATGCTGTTTCCAGTCATCGGGCAGGTTTGCTTTTGCCTGCCATAGCAATGATGCCACATCATATTGCGGAGCGCCCTTCATACCGCCCTGGTAATCTATAAAATGCACATCATCATCCGGCGTAACCATGATGTTGCGGCTCTGAAAATCGCGGAACATAAAATATTTATACTCGGTATGGCTGAGGTAATTACTCAATGCCTCAAAATCATCTATCAGTTTTTGTTTATCGTAAGGTTGGCGTAAAGCATCCAGAAAATAATATTTAAAATACAAGAGGTCAGCCATGATGGCTTGTTTGCCGAAGGCACTGTTGGTAAGGCATTTTTTATAATCCAACCCCTCGTGACCTTTTACCTGCAACAAGGCAATCTGCTGTAAACTTTTTTTATACAGATCGTAAACTTCTGTTGAATAACCGCTTTCTTCTAACCTGTTCAAAAGCGAAACATCTCCAAAATCTTCCTGCAAATAAATGTCCTTACCAGTATTAATGCAGAGTATTTCCGGCACCGCCAGGTCTTTCTTTTTAAAATGCTTTGAGAAATAAATGAAAGATTCGTTCTCTTTTAAATTAGCACCATAAGTTGCGATGAAATTTTCACCGGCAGTATGAATTCGGAAGTAATGACGTTCGCTGCCGGCTTGTGGTAGCTTGTCAATGCCAGTTATTTCAGATTTTGAGAAAGAAGAGAACAGTTCTTTTATTTTATCTAAGGTTGAGTTCATTGTTACTGTTTATCCGGGTAAAAATAGTTCAAAATAAAACAGTCCCCAAACCATTAAATTTGAGGACTGATAAAAGAAAAACTATTCACCGCTTACCTCATTCTTTCTTTTCCTGAATTTCCGTGGATCGCTGCCATCCATCTGTACGATTGCCGGATAAAATTTACCCAACACATCTACCAATGTTGTCTGGCTTTGCATCACTTCATAAATATCCTTGTAAGCAAATGGCGCTTCATCCAATCCGCCGCCAATTAATTTTACGCCGTGATCTTTTAATTCTTTTTTTAAAGCCTCATGCGTAATATTGGCCAGGGCTTTGGTACGGCTCATTTTTCTACCGGCACCATGACTTGCAGAATTTAAAGAAGCCGTTTCTCCTTTACCTTTTACAATAAAACCCGGCGCCGTCATACTACCCGGAATTATACCCAGCACATTTTTACCGGC
>JBBQLS010000137.1:0-9651 GCA_038328115.1 Chitinophagales bacterium | reverse complement strand
ATTAAATTGCTTTGCAACCGCCTCATCGGTTTCATTCCTTAGTAAAATACTGTTGCCATGTTCCCAGTTTCCACCAGCGGTAATATGGTAATATGCAGAAAAAACTGCCGCATCATTGCCCAACTCCTTTTCTATTTCAGTCCTGGTCCACACATAATATTTCCCCTCTTCGCCCTCGCTATCAGCATCCAGCGACGAGTAAAATGCCCCTTCGGGAGATGTGAGTTCATGCTGTACAAAATCAAGCGTTTCATAAACAACCTTTTTGTACAAAGGATTTTTTGTTGCCTGAAAAGCATGTGCATATAAACTTACCATCTGCGAGTTATCGTACAGCATTTTTTCAAAGTGCGGTACATGCCAGTCTGCATCGGTCGAGTATCGGGCAAAGCCTCCTTCTAAATGGTCGTAAATACCGCCGAGCGTCATGTTATCCAGCGTAACGGTAGTTGCTTTTAAAGCTTCTGCATTTTTGCTCAGGTAATTGTAATGCAGCAAATATTCCCAAACGCATGGCATCGGGAATTTTGGAGCACGGTTTGCTCCGCCTTTTTTAAAATCGAGGCCGGTTTTTAAAGTGGTAAATTGTTTGTCAAGGTCGGTTATTGAAAAACTTTTACTTTCCTCTTTAAAGGTTACATTTTCTGTTGCGTGAATACCTTGTGTTACCTGTTCGGCACTCTTCACCAATTTTTCCGGCTCTTTCTTTTTCATGTCAACAAAATATTCAAGCATCTGTACCCATTTTTCTTTAGGAAAATAAGTGCCTGCATAAAACGGCCTTCCATCTGCCAAAGCAATTGCATTCAGCGGCCAGCCTCCGCTTCCGGTAATCAGCTGTGCTGCCGTCATGTATATCTGGTCAACGTCGGGGCGTTCTTCCCTGTCCACTTTTATACAAACAAAATTATCGTTCATAACCCTTGCCACGGCAGTATCCTCAAAACTTTCATGCTCCATTACATGGCACCAGTGGCAGGCTGCATAACCAATACTGATGATGAGCATTTTATTTTCAGCCTTTGCTTTTTGCAGGGCCGCTTCTCCCCAGGGATACCAGTTAACAGGGTTATGTGCATGTTGCAGCAGGTAAGGGCTGCTTTCGTTTATAAGTTCGTTGGTATAGGTATGATTTTCTTTCATGTTGGTATTTTTGTTTTTACCCGATTGGCCACAGGATGAATTAAAAAGTATTACTGTACTGAATATAAAAAAAGATACTTTGAAATTCATTCAAATTAATTTTATGCAGGATCGCCGTTCTCTTTAAAGTTAGCCAATATAAAGAAGTTGCACATAAAAAAGCAGCATCTGTTTTTCAGTATGCTGCTCTTAACGCTTAAATAATGCCTTAATTCATTTTCGGCACTTTATTAATTACATACGTACCAAACTCTATCAACTGGGCCGGGTTTATATAACCCTCCGACACGGAAACTGATTTTTGCTCTGCATCCATGATGAGCAAGGTAGGATATGCGGCGATCTGGTATTTTTGTGCAAAAGCAATACCATCACCCTTTTCCATATCCAATGCTATATTTATAAAATGCTTATTAAAAAAATCGCCTGCAGCTTTATCGGTAAAAGTTTGTTGCTTTAACATTCTGCAGGGGCCGCACCAGGATGTGTAGGCATCTATAAAGATCATCTTCTTTTGCTTTTTTGCCTCGGCTACTGCCTTTGCCCAGTTTGCTTCAACAAACTGAATACCTGTTTCGGTTTTAATGTTTGTACCCTGCCTGTTACATCCTTGCTTTTCACCTGGGGCAAAAGCAAAAAACAGTAAAGCTGTAGCTACCCAAAGGCCCGAAAAAAAAATCTTCTTCTTCATAATTTAATTTTAATGCTGCAAGATTGGTTTTTTGTATAAAATATCTATGTGGTTTAACATTTAATTAAACGTGCAGCATACCTTTTTAGTTTGAAGCAATAAAAATATAATACCTGATTAAGAAGCTTTACCTCCCGAAATCATCCTGCAGTCTCACAATATCATCTTCATCAGATGGGTTTGCAGCATCGGTATGCTGCCATATTTCTGCTACTATTCCCCAACCATCCAGACCTATTAAACGATGCCTTTGACCTTGTACAAGTTTTATCTTATCGCCAATTTTTAAAACATGCTTTTCTTGCTCTGCATTAGTATGGCTGGTAGATACGGCCACTTCGCCATCTATACATCTCCATATCTCTGCCCTGCGGTGGTGGTACTGCCAGCTTAACCGTTTGCCGGGTGCCACCATTAAAATTTTAGGGCTTAGTTTTTCTGATATCTTCAGTGCTTCAAAATCTTCTTCGGGAAAAAACTGTTTGGCAAAAGCTGCTGCCTGTGCTTCATCAATCACATAGAATCCGCCCCAGGGGCGTGAAATATCTTCGGTAACAATGGTAAAATTTAATTGCTTTAGTAAGCCGGATGTATGGTTAAATGCCTTTGTATCGTGTTTCATAACACAAATATCATTCTATTTTCAACAAAAGAAAAAGGACTTCAAGCAGAAAACTGCTTAAGCCCTCTTTGTTAGCCTCGTTAAAACACGAACCGTGCAGTAGAAATTTAGAAGCAGGAGAATAAAATACTTAATACCCAAATATTTTTGTCATAGAATGCGCCTCTAAATACGTTTTACACACGTTAGCTATTTTTTTACTGATTCCAGTTTTTCGATTTTTTTCATCAACAATTCAATTTCTTTTTGCTGTTCCTTAACCGCTTCCGTAAGTAAGGCTGTTAATACCGGATAATTTACAGATTTATATTCACCTCCTGAACTAACAGCTTCCGGAACAATGTTTTCCAGATCCTGTGCTAAAAATCCCATTTGCCTGTTGGTGCCAAATCTTTTACCATCTATAAAATTATACGTTAGTCCTTTCATCTGCATTACTTTACTTAATGCATTATCAATAGGCATTTCATTATTTTTTAAGCGTCCATCTGATGGTGTTCGAATAATATTGCCGACTGCATCAGTGCTTAAAGTGGTAGCCCCGCCATTTAAATTGAGCGCATGAATTGTACCAGCTACATCCAGTTTCTGGGATGGCGTTGTTCCGACACCAAGGCTTCCTGTTGCTGTTACTGTAAGAGCAACTCCGCCATAATTCAATTCCCAATTATTATTATTACCATTTAACTCTGTCCATGCTTTTGCCAAACCATTTAATGCGTATCCATAAAAAGGACGACCAGTAGTACCTGCATCAATATACATTCCGTAATAACCATTCACAGTATTCTTCATGGTAAAACCGGTGGCAGAACCCGTAGTAGGTGTGCTGGTGCCCAAGCCGAGAAATGTTTGAATGGGGAATAATGCCTGTGTATTACTAACCGCAAAATCTGGTGTTGCGTCTGTTGTATGATGGTATTCAAATTGACTTGTTTGCCCGTTATAAGTAGTATAAGCTGCAGCAACCCCATTCAAAGCATATCCATAAAATGGAATGCCAGTGAGTCCTGCATCAACATATTGCCCGTAATAGGTATTCACGTTATTTTTCATAGCAAAGCCAGTAAAACCGTTTGTGGGTGTACCAGTGCCTATACCAACAAAACCCGTATTAAAAACCGCCTTGGTATTTCCATTTATATAGAATTCCGGTGTTGCATCACTGGTTTGATGATACTCCAATGAATTATTAGGGCCATGGAAAGAGAGATAACTCTTTGCCACACCATTTAATGCATAACCATAAAAAGGAATTCCGGTTGGTCCGGCATCAATATAACTGCCATAGAACGTATTGGCACTGCTCTTCATTGCAAAACCAGTGAAACCTGTGGTGGGTGTGCTTGTACCTATACCAACAAACCCTGTATTAAAAACTGCTTTTGTATTTCCGTTAATAAAAAAATCCGGAGTAGCATCACTGGTTTGATGATATTCAAACTGGCTTGTTGTACTGTTGAATGAAGTATAAGATTTTGCCGACCCATTTAAAGCATACCCGTAAAAAGGAGTACCGGTTGTACCTGAATTTATATACATCCCCAAATAACTATTAATGTTTTTATTTATCTGGAAAGAAGTAAAACCTGTTGCAGGCTCACCGGCTCCAATCCCAAAATAATTTGTTTCAAATAAAGAGCGGTTACCCACTACATGTAATTTCTCCAGTGGCGTGGTTGTTCCAATGCCAACGTTTTGGCTAAAACCGATTAAGGCAGCAATCATAAAAATTGTGAGTAAAAAGACTTTTTTCATTTTATAAGTTTTAATGATAAAACATCAGGTTTGTCCAGTCATCTTTTTTTTGATTTTGTGGCCTTTGGAATAAGCTATTACAAAATAGAGATTAAATATTAAAAATCCAAATCGCCAACACCGTAGTCGCCTGCACTTGTGCAGATTGGTTGCATAGTCAACCTGTTGCCGTCTCTGGCAAGTATTCACAAGTCAATGAAATTGGTATTTAAACATACAAGGTATCTGATATAATAGATACTGGCTTTATAACTGAGAAAGTCATAAAAATGACAAAAAATGTCCTTACTAAAAATCCAACTCTTTAAATATAGTTAGATTTTTAGTGAGCCCTTGTGTAACAATGTGTGGTGGACAGCACTAGCCTGAATTCGAATTTTTTAAATGATGATTTGAACAGAATTATTACCTTTTGAACAATTTTTTTAAAATATTTATTTATGGTATTTACTGCGTTTTTACAGATAGTTTCAGCTTTTAAACATATTTTCAATATTACCAGGCTATTCTTTTGGCGTATAAAAAATCATCGGACGCAGTCGTCATTATTTGTTATCCTATCATATTAGTTTGGATATGAAGACCGCAGCCCTTATCGGGAGAGCAGAGAATTATCTAACCTGATTGTCTTGGATTTTATCAGTTTTTCTAACCAATTTTAATGTCTCTATCCTATAATACCATTGACCTGTTACATCAAAGAATGCCTTAATTCTTTAATATCCTTTGTAATTGCCTGGCCGTTTTAAATCCACATTTAGCAGCTATATACTCAATTGTATATTCAGGATTGTTAAGCATCGTATTTGCAAATTCTCTGCGCAACTGGGTTAAGTATTCCAATACAGTAGAACCGGTTTTTTCTTTAAAGACCCTGCTAAGATTTCTGGGACTCATTCCTACAAGCGATGCAAGCGATTCAATACTATTGTCTTTTGAAAGATTATCAATAAGATAATCCTGCACTTCATGAACCTGTGGATTAATATGATTTCTGTAATCCAGGTAAATACTTTGTTGTTTATGTGTTCCGCTTCTCCTGTGATATACAACAAGCCCTCTTGCTACTTTATGCGTAAACAGCGGGCCTTTAATATCTTCAAGAATTGCTAAAGCCAAATCAATACCGGCACTGATACCGGCACTGGTGTAAACATTATTGCTTTTTATATACAGAATATCGGTTAATACTTTGGCTTGTGGAAACTGCTCTTGTAACAGATTTACCCTCCTCCAATGTGTTGTACATTCTGTATCTTTTAATAACCCAGCATGTCCCAAAGCAAAAGCACCGGTGCAAATAGAACAAACAGTTACTTTTTTATCTGAACATTCCTTCAACCAATTGAAAAATTCCCTTTCAGCTTTAAAGGGTAAACTATTTACGTAATCAACATCCATCCCCGGTACAAAGACAAAATCGCCTTCCTTTAGTTTGGCATTTTTAAAATGTGTTAGCTTACCAAAACCTAACCCGGCTGTACTTACGGGCATATCCTGGTATTGGTAAAATTCAATATCTGCTTCAAGTCCATAAAATTTAGCTTCGGTAAAAACCTGTGCCGGGCCGGAAAGGTCAAGTAATTCAACAGTGGGCGGAAGGATAAAGGCAAATTTTTGCATATGCTGGATTTATTAAATTGTTTAAATAAAGATAAGCTGAAGTGGGATTTGCAATGCGGACAATATGATGTCAGTTACAGACAATTAAGTTAGTTTAATATTTCACATTTAAATCCTGGCTTATTTTTATAAAGGTATCCCGATTAAAATAAATTTAAAAGTCGAAAAGATATCAAAAAGAACGAAACAAAAAAGCCATCCCTTTAAGGAACGGCTTTTGGTGCTTCAATAAGGATAACTTATTTACAATTTGCACAAGTACATGTTGAACCGCAGTTACAGTCTGCACAGGTACAATTTGGATTGCTGCATTTTACATTTGCTGCATTTTGAGCGCTTTGGCTCATTGATGTTGATTTCATAATTTTAATTTTTAATTGTTATTTGATAACACAAAAGTAGTTGGAGAAAGGGCCCTGACTGTTACATTACTTTGGGTAAGCTTTGCAGAATTTTGGGATTAAATATTGTCGAGCGATTTACGCTTTGCTACGCCCACCTCTTTAAAATAAGAAGGCGTTAACCCTGTAATCTTTTTAAACTGTGCAGATAGATGAGCCACGCTGCTGTAATCAAGATCGAAAGCAATTTGTGATAAAGTGAGTTGTCCATACACAAGCAATTCTTTTGCCTTTTCAATTCTTTGCTCTATAAAATAATTTTCAATGGTTCTTCCTTCTACCGATGAAAATAAACTGCTCAGGTAAGTATATTCATGGTTAACCCTGCCAGAAAGATAATGTGAGAGTTTTATTGTGCTTTCCTTTTCACCTGCTTCATTCCTGGCCCTCTTTATAACCAGTTGTTTTATTTTTTCAATAAGTGCGCTGCTATGATTATCGATCAATTCAAAGCCTACTGTTTCAAATTTTTTTGTTAATCTTTCCTTCTGATCTGAGGATAATTCATCGGGTAAGTGAATCTCCCCAAAAACAACCTGTTGAAAAGGAATTGATTCATTTCGCAGAATATCCTCAACAGCAAGTACGCAACGATGGCATACCATATTCTTAACAAGTACTGTAGTTGAAGGCATGTGTAAAGTTAAAAAGAAACCTGCCTGATCAGCGGGCTATTATTTTATTTGTTCGACTGTAGTTTTTGTATTTGGCTTGCTGCATTTTTATTTTCAGGATTTAGTCTCAGCGATTCCTGGTAATTTCTAATTGCCAGCACCGTGTCTCCCAGGTTTGCATACATCTCTCCCAGGCTGTCAAATGCATTTGCACTTGCCGGGTATAGTGAAATGTTTAATTTAAATATTTCCAATGCATCAGCCATCCTGTTTTGTTTGATGAGTTTATATCCCCAGGAGTTTACTTCGTTTTCTGTTAACTCAAAAGCTGGGTTCGCATTTTTTAGATCCTTCACCTGCGCAACAGCATTTTTATAGCCGGATTTTTCCAACCTGGTTCTTACTAATTTAACAGATGTGGAAAGGCCAAAGCCATTTGATGCTTTCATATCCGGAATAAATAATCCTGCAAGTTCATCAATGAATGCATCCGGGGAGCCTCCTGCCAGATTTGTAAGTACAATAATGGAGAGGTCATCATTTGGATATACAAAAAGAGCCGAGCGTCCGCCACCAACCGGTGCAGCAGCCGGGTGCTCTGGTCTTGTTATAATTGGCCAGCCTGCAGCATATCCATTCAGCAAACTACTGAACCCACCGGTTTTACCATTGTTTAGTATTGCCGGTGCCCAAAGTGCAGTCATACTTGATTTTTCCTTCAGCAACTGCCGGCTTTGTAAAGCGATTATCCAATCAGCCATTTCTTTGGCTGTTGAACTCATACCTGCTGCTGTTTGCAGGAATGGCGGAAAGGAGAAAAACATATTGCAGAGTTTTCCCTGCCTGTAAGTATATCCCGCAGCTACATGTGGTACTATGTCTTTGGTAGCTCCAAAACCTGATTGTATTGTTTTAGCCATCCCGGCTTTTAATAATTGTCCTTTTGTTATAAATTCAATGAACGGCATGCCGCTCAACTCATCAATAATGCGGCCCAGCAATAAATAATTGGTTTGATTATAACTGAATTGTTCGCCCGGTTTAAAATCTACAGGTAGCGTTTGTACCATTTTCCACGCAGCTTCTGCATTGCCGGATATTAAAACAGATTCTTCCTCATCTACAATATCCGGAATGCCGGAAGTATGAGACAACAGTTGTTGAACGGTTACAGCTTTCCAGGCATTCGGCAGGTTAGCCAGGTAGGCAGAAACCGGTGCAGACAGGTTTAGTTTTCCTGCTTCCATTAATTGTATTATGGCAACACCAGTAAATGCCTTGGTGATTGAATTAATATTAAAGACCGTATTGTCAGTTACCGGAATTGAGTCCTGTAGATTTGCAAAACCATAGTTTCCCGTTTTAATAATTTTCCCATTCCGCACAATAGCTAACTGGAGGCCCGGGATTTTCCGTTTTTGCATTTCATTTTTAATAAAAACATCAATGCTGTCCGCCTGGGCATACAACTCATTGGTAAAAGCAAAGAGCAGCAGCACTATACAGGTCTTTTTAAAATAGTCAGTTATCATTAACAGGTGAAACTTCATAAAAATAATTTTAGCATTAATTTTCAGGCATTTGCTATTCGGGTGCAATATCTGTTTTTAAGTCCGAAACATTTTTTTCATTCCGGTATTTTAATAATATCAGGTAAAGGCCCATAGTAAAATCAATGGACATACAAAACAGGTCATAATGCGGCGGTATTAATTTTGAATTCTGAAATAAATGGTAAACCATATCCCAGATACCATGCAGGAAAAAGCCCGCTGCCAGGTAATGTATATTTTTCTTTACTCCGAAGTATGCAATTAAAATGAACAGAACAGCTTGGATTGAATTGATAACTAAAGCTTGTAGATCCATCCAGACATATCCTACATACAAAAATCCTATTCCACAAAGTATCAGGCCGTAAATTATCTTTTTATCAAAGCGCTTTAAAATACCAAAGAGTAATATGGTCAGTAGTCCTGAAGAAATTCCAATAATTATTGCAGTCATTGTTTTGTTATTTAAATTATTAAAGTAGTTATTTTATTCGTTCAAAATATTCAGTGCGGCCAAACAGCGAAATGCCTATATATCCCCTTACTTTGAGCTTATTACCTTCCAAACTCATTTTGCAGGAGTATGTTTTACCTGTTTCAGGATCATAGATCTCACCGCCATCATAAACACCATCATCATATTCAAATCTGGTTAAAAATTCTACCCCAAGAATATTTCTGTTTTGCAAAGCTTTCGTTGGATTTTTACTATCCTTCCGGGGCGTTGCTGCCCATACAAACTTTCCAAAATATTGCCCGCCTTTTAAATAGATTTCAATCTTCGCATCTTTTTTAGGCGACCAATAAAAACCGATTATTTCATTTGGTGCCGATTTATTGATTGATGTAAATCCCTGCGAAAAGAATGACAATATTGTCAATACCAAACCTAATTGTAACTTTTTCATAAATGCTTTTTTAATGAGGAAATATTAGTTGTAGTCTAATGATATTTTTACAAAGTTTTCAAACTGATGGCCATATTGTTCCCCTATTCTTTTTAAACAAATATTAAACAGATACCCTTTTTGCTTTTTATCGTAGCTGACTGTTTTTATACCTCTGAAGAAAACTGCATCTTCTTTAGAAAAAGATTCTGGTATCGCCAGGTGCAATTCACTCAGCCCTTTAACATCGTTATTGCCTGTATAAATAAGTGATAAGCCATATTTAGTTTGAATGGTTGAATCATGTAAAATGTATGTTTTGAAAGAAGCAGGGAAAGTACGGCTGTAAGTGTCTAAAA
>JBBQLS010000136.1:0-9668 GCA_038328115.1 Chitinophagales bacterium | reverse complement strand
GGTTTCCAGTCTTTGTTATTATCCAAAGCCCATTGTTTTGTTGCGCTGATATAACCGATTGGTGCATCAAACCAAACATACAATACTTTGCCAGCCCCCCCACCCCCCAAGGGGGGATTTGGGAAAGGCTTCAATTTATTGGGAAGCAAATGAATTTTTTGGGAGATAGTTACTAAAGTATTTTCACTATCTGCTAATACTTGTTCATTTGTAAAACGAATAACGGTAAACCCTTGATTGGTAAGCCAATCAGTTCTCTCTTCATCATTGATTTTATTTTCAGGTAGTTGATGTGTTAAACCATCAACTTCAATGATCAACATTTTATCAAGGCAAACAAAATCAGCAATATAACTACCAATAATATGTTGCCTTCTAAATTTAAATCCTTCGAGTTTTTTACCTCTAAGCATCTGCCATAATGCATTTTCAGCATCAGTTGGATTACTTCTACTAATTTTTACAAAATCTTTTAATAAACCATACAGAAACGGATCCGCTGTAGCATAATCAAAAGTCTCCTTCAAATTTTCTGGGTCCAAAATCCCCCCTTGGGGGGTGGGGGGGCAGGGAACCGGTACTCCCCAATCCAAATCTCTTGTCACGGCCCTTGGTTGCAAACCCAGGTCCATCCAGCTTTTACATTGGCCAAGCACATTTATTTTCCAGTCATCTTTATGTTCGGTTAATATCCATTCCCGTAAAAACGCTTCATGTTTATCCAAAGGCAAAAACCAATGTGTTGTCAATTTTTTTACCGGAGGATTTCCACTTAATGTACTTCGTGGATTGATTAACTGATCTGGACTAAGCGATGTACCACATTTTTCGCACTGGTCGCCATAAGCGTTTTCGTTTCCACAAACCGGACAGGTCCCAATAATGTAACGATCAGCTAAAAATGTTTTAGCTTCCTCATCATAAAACTGTTCCGTTTCTTTCTGTTCCAGATCGCCTTTGTTATTTAAGGCAGTAAAAAACTCCTGAGCAGTTTCATGATGCAACGGTGATGAGGTGCGGTGATAGATATCGAAAGAAATACCCAGGTCGGCCATATTGCTTTTAAGCATGGCGTGGTATTTATCCACTATGGCACGTGGCGTTGTATTTTCCTTCATGGCCTGTATGGTGATGGCTGCACCATGTTCATCGCTGCCACACACATATACTACATCCTCTTTTTTAGCACGTAAATATCGTACATAAATATCAGCAGGAAGGTAAGCACCGGCCAAATGCCCGATATGTTTAGGCCCGTTGGCATAAGGCAGGGCCGACGTAATTAAATATCGTTTAGGTTGTTTCATTGGGTGCAAAAATACCGTAAACCTTGCCATTGCCCAAACTTATACCGCCAATGCAGGCATTGGCGGTATAAAATCAATAAAGATTCAAATCAATTTATTCGTTTCTCCACCGCTGCAATCGCCTTCACCGTTTTCATCAACGAATCGGGTGTTACCGAAATACTGTCAATACCAAGTTCCACCAAAAACTGTGCAAAATCAGGAAAATCGGAAGGGCCCTGGCCGCAGATACCAACTTTTACATTCATCCGTTTTGCTGTGCTGATAAGCATACGCAGTAATTCTTTTACTGCCGGATTCCGTTCATCATACAAATGCGCCACCAAAGATGAGTCCCTGTCGAGCCCCAGCGTTAATTGCGTAAGATCATTGGAGCCGATGGAGAACCCATCAATATGTTTTGCAAATTCTTCGGCCATAATAATATTGGAAGGCAATTCGGCCATTAAAAAAAGTTCCAACCCGTCCTTGCCCCTTTCCAAACCGTATTCTTTCATTACCTCCTGCACTTTGTGTAATTCCTCTACTGTTCTGCAGAAAGGTATCATCACTACCACATTATCAAGCCCCATCTCTTCCCTCACTTTTTTAATGGCAATACATTCCAGTCCGAATGCCGGTTTATATTTTTCAGAATAATACCTGCTTGCGCCACGCCAGCCAATCATCGGATTTTCTTCATGCGGCTCAAAATATTTGCCGCCCAGCAAATTAAAATATTCATTGCTTTTAAAATCGCTGAACCTTACAATTACTTTGTTGGGATAAAATGCGGCTGCAATTTTTGCAACACCATAACTGAGTTTCCGGATAAAAAAATCTTCTTCATCTACAAAACCATAAATCATTTTAGCAATGGTTTGGCTAAGTTCTGCATCACCCAATTCTTTATGTTTCATTAGCGCCAACGGATGCACCTGAATAAAATTGTTGATGATAAATTCTTCCCGTGCCAAACCCACACCGGCATTTGGCAAATGCGAAAATCTGAATGCCAGGTTTGGCGATGCCACATTAAGCATGATGGGAGTTTTTACCGATGGCAGATCGTTAAGATCGGTGTCAATTTTTTTAAACGAAACGATGCCATCATATACAATTCCTTCATCGCCCTCGGCGCAGGATGCTGTAACAGATTGGCCGTTAATTAATATTTCGGTTGCATTAACACAACCTACAATGGCAGGCACGCCCAGTTCCCTGGCAACAATGGCTGCATGGCATGTTCTTCCGCCTTTGTTGGTAATAATAGCCGATGCTTTTTTCATGATGGGTTCCCAGTCAGGATCGGTCATATCAGTTACAAGCACATTGCCTGCTTTAAATTCATGGCCCTCAGTTACCCTTTTATCCATTGAAAATAAAATAGAAACTTTGCCCGCACCAATCTTATCGCCCACAGCAATTCCTTTAACCAAAGTCTTTCGTCCGGCATCTTCCTCCATCACATATTCTGTAATTTTTGAAAAATCCTTTTGCGAATGAATGGTTTCCGGCCTTGCCTGAACAATAAATAATTCTTTCGATAATCCATCTATTGCCCACTCCACATCCACAGGGCACCAATGGTTTTTTAATGTACTGTAGTAGGTTTCAATTTTTGTAACCCAGTTTGCCAATTGCATAATGCGTTCGTCTGTTAAGCAATACCGTTGCTGCATTGGCTTGTCTACCTGTATTATCTTAACCCTTTCATCAGGGTCATCACCGTATACCATCATCTTATCTTTTATACCCAGTTTTTTTTCGATGATGCTGCTGAAACCTTTTTGCATGGTGGGTTTAAAAACAATGTATTCATCAGGCGATACCGAGCCCTGCACAATCATCTCTCCCAAACCAAAAGATGCATTAATAACTACTACATCTTTAAAGCCACTCTCGGTATCTAACGAAAAAGCAACACCCGATGCACCCAGATCGCTACGCACCATTTTTTGTACACAAACCGAAAGACCGATGCTAAAGTGATCGTATCCAAAACTCTGGCGGTAACTAATGGCACGGTCGGTAAATATGGATGCAAAGCAATTTCTTACCGCATTCATCAAAGGTGCAGGGCCCCGTACGTTCAGGTAGGTTTCCTGCTGGCCGGCAAATGAAGCATCGGGCAGATCTTCGGCAGTAGCAGATGAACGAACGGCCACATCGGTAATATCCTGGTCGTACAGTTTACTCAGCTCATTATATTTTTCAATGATGGCTTCACTAAGTTCCCGGGGGAATCTTGCGTTCTTCAAAAGCTGCCGGGCCTGCAAACCACCACGCCGCAACGATTCAATATCATCTAATTTTATATTGTTGATGACCTTCCGTATTTCTTCATCAAGATTATTGTAGCGGATAAACTCACGATAAGCTGCCACAGTTATCACAAACCCACCGGGTATCTGTATACCAAGCTGGGTAAGGTTTTGCAGCATCTCACCCAAAGATGCGTTCTTACCTCCTACCTGTTCAATGTCATTCATGCCTACTTTATGCAGATCGGCAATGTAAATTGATGTATCCATAAAAATAAGTTTAGTCTCTTATGTTAAAAATAGCAATATTGTAAAACAGGAAAAGGAAGCGGCAGAAAATTCTATTTAAATTTAGCGAAATTAACGCAGCTAAAAAAAGATTATGCTGAAAAATAAAAATACTTTTTGCCACTCACTCTTTTAAAATAACTTTAGACGATGAAACGCAAACACTTCCTTTCTTCCTTTATTCCGATGGCTGCCACATTGGGTGCTGTAGCCAGAGGAAAGACCACACTGGAATCCGATTCGCCAGTTACAATTCCTCCCTATTTAAAAGCTGGTGATACAGTTGGCATTTGTTGCCCTGCAGGATTTATGAAAGCAGAAGAAATACAACCCGCCCTGCTAAAACTAGCTGAATGGGGTTTTAATGCAAAAATTGGTGCAACGGTCGGTAAAAAAGATTTTACATATGGTGGCACTGATGAGGAACGTTTACAGGACCTGCAGCAAATGCTGGATGACAAAAGCATTAAAGCTATTCTTTTTGCAAGAGGTGGTTATGGCGGCGTACGCATCATTGACAAACTGAATTTTAAAAAATTTGACCGTGACCCCAAATGGATTATCGGTTTTAGCGATGCTACTGTTTTTCATTCGCACATTAACGAAAAATACCGGGTGGCAACTATTCATTCAAAAATGTGCAACAGTTTTCCCAGCGATTGGGCCAATGCAGAGCCTGCTCAAAAAGAAACCATCGAATCGATAAACAAATGCCTGAAGGGTGAAAGGATGAAATATCTTTTTACACCCAACGAAAAAAACAAGACAGGCCTTGTTGTGGGCGAGCTGGTTGGAGGTAATTTAAAAACGCTGGAATCGCTGGCCGGCAGTGTATCTGACATACATACAAAAGATAAAATTTTATTTGTAGAAGATACCGGCGAATATTTGTACAGCATTGACCGTATGTTCTGGAATTTAAAGCGCAGCGGCAAACTGGAGAAACTAAAAGGGCTGATCGTTGGCGGTTTTAAAATTAAATCCGATGACCCCGGGGAAGAATTTGGAAAAACCATTGAAGATATTGTACTGGAAAAAGTAAGTGAATATAACTACCCGGTATGTTTTGATTTTCCGGTGGGACATCAGAAAAATAATTTTGCATTAAAGTGCGGTGCATTACATACGCTGGGCGTACATTTAAACGAATGCCGGTTGTCGGAAGTTTAAAATCAACGCAACAAAATACTGGTGCCTTTTTGTTGCACAAATTTGCCATTCCACGGATCAATATAACTCAGCATCCAAACATAGGTTCCTGTTTCCTGGGGATTGCCTTTAAAGCGCCCGTCCCAGCCTTGAAGCGGATTGCTGGTTGAAAAAATCAACTGTCCGTTTCGGTTAAACACTTTAAAAGAGAAATTTTTAGCCAGATCGGCGTTGGTGGCCAGTAACTCATCATTAAGTCCATCCCTGTTTGGTGTAAATGCATTGGGTACTTTTATTACACAGGCAGTTAACACTTTCACATGCATAGCACCTATTCCTTTGCAGCCATTATTATCGGCTGTTAATTTATAATCTCTTGTAAAAATATCAGTAAGCACCTGCGATGTAGTTGCGCCGGTGTTCCATAAATAAGTATAACCAGAATTGGGTGCCACACCGATAAGCATCTGGTCGTTTTGGCAAAGTACCGTATCGGCAGGTAATTTAACTATGGGCACTGCATAAACCGGCACTGTTTTACTTACTGTTGCTGTACCGCAATACCTATCGGTAGCGGAAAGTGTAATGGTATAAATCCCCTGCGCAGGGTAAGAAAAATTCACATCCACATCATTTGTAAAAGTTTTACCGTCGCCATTATCCCAAACATATCCTGTAATGAAAGAGCCGATCTTTCTTCTCAAAAGCACCTGGTTACCGGTGCAATATTGCTGTTTAAGGCCGGTAAAATCTATAAACGGCGTAGGTGTTACAAACCTCGTCACAGTTGTTGTATCTATGCATCCGTGGATATCGGTAACAGTTAATTTGATGGTATAATTTTTACTGGCGGTATAAACATGCGGTGCTGGAATTTGCCCGTTGATTTGCGTTAAGTCTCCAAATTCCCATAAATAATTGCTGATATTTCCTTTTGAAGTATCTGTAAATGTTACCGGCGTATTTACACAAAAAGAATCAACAGGGGTATTACTAAAACCGGCTTTAAAGAAATTGCCCATCACAATATTGTTGGTAACCGTATCGCTGCAGAAACCATTTGATACAACGAGTTCCACATCAACTGATGATTTGGTAACCGGATAAAATTTTGTAACTGTTTGCCCCAAAGCAGAAGAGCCATCACTAAAATTCCATATCCAGGAATTAATGCCATTGCCACCGGGATGTGAAAGCTGAATGGTATCGATGGCACATCCCCATTTAACCTGGTTGGTAAATATTGCCGATGCCGGCCCCAGAACATTAAAAGCAATAACATCATTACTGTTTTGCGGTAGTCCACAGGTATCGGATATTGTAAACCCGCCAGCGCTATGGTTATGCAATGTATAAGTTCCAAAATTGGTAATAGGAGCCGACAGATCCAGCATGAGCCAATTCTGGGCTCCGCAAGGCGGTGTGACGGATATGATAGAAACAGGAGACGGGCCTGTGATCTGGAATTGAAGCCCCGGAGCCAATACCGTGCTGCAATCAATAGGTTTACTGTAAAATACTTTTATTTGCGATGGTGTACACCTGTCATATTGAACCGAATCAAAAACCGGTGGCTTGGGGCCTGTTATAGTGAACGGTATAGATGCAGGTAACATTTCCAACCTGCAAACATTTCTAAAAATATCGCCATCAATAAGGCTTGTATCAACATTTAATTGGTAGGTTCCGTCAGGTATGGGGGTTTGTAAATTAATGATCAATGATGTAACTCCGTATGCTCCCGGGAGACTGCAATCTGATGTAACACCGGTAACTGTCTGCCCGGCTATAGTGCCGCCAAATTCACTACCCGAATTAGTGATACTGCTACACAGGATATCTTCCGAAAAAGTTATTTTCAATTTAGAAGGATCACAACGGACCATACTGATATCTGCAATAGTTGGAGGAACATTTAAAGTTAATACAGCAGTACCGGAAAAAACAATTGTATATGGGTTAAGTGATGCGGACCAATTAGTAACCATCAGTAAATAATCATGACCGATTTGTAAATTGATAAGCCTGTTAAATTGAGTTCCGGGTCCACCACCTTCACAATTAACATTGGAAGTTCCAGCAGCAGTGCAACCCGTAGCACCGGTTTGTCCACTTAAGTTTAAGGAAACCCGCAGTTCTGTTGTATATACATCATCAGGTAGATGCCCGGTAATATCCATCACTTCCCAATCATAATCATCTCCCGCACCAACCGGATTAATTAAAAACCCAAGTGTACCAGCCTGGTAACAATGAAATTTATACCAACGGGAGTTATCTGTAACAACGGTAGCACAACCTGATGTTGGGTTTGGCAGAATACCCTGCCCGGTGCAAGGGGTTACATCAGTTTCTATAAAAGTAAGATTACCACATACTGCCTGGGCCGAAGTTGCTGAGCGTCCCGGGCCGGTACAAGGTGGTTGCGCCTTAGCAGCAAATAGTACGAATAACAGTAAAAAGCTGAGGAATAACGAACGCATTGATTAATTTTGGTATCAACAAATTTACTCAAAAAAATGCTGACTTGTATAATTAACATTCAGCAAAAACTATGCTAATGATAAAAATTCCTTCATATTTAAAAAAGGGTGATACCATTGGCATTACCTGCCCTGCCGGTTATATGGCTGCTGAAAAAGCACAGGCCTGTATAAACACTTTACAAAGCTGGGGCTTTGATGTGATGGTGGGTAAAACACTGGGCAGTAATTCAAAAAATTATTTTAGTGGTACTGATGAAGAACGCCGGGATGAACTGCAGGCTATGCTCGATGATGAAAATATAAATGCCATCCTTTTTGGCCGTGGTGGTTATGGTATGGGCCGTATTATTGATGGGCTTGATTTTACCAAATTTAAAAAGAAACCCAAATGGGTTATTGGCTTTAGCGATATTACTGTTTTACATGCGCACCTGTACACAAAAATAAAAGTTGCATCGCTGCATGCGCCCATGGCTGCTGCTTTTAATGAAGGTCAAAATGAATTCATCCAATCTTTACACAATGCCATTAAAGGCAAAAAAGCAAAATACAGTTGTGCGGCTAACTCATTTAATAAACCAGGCATAGTTACCGCCGAACTGGTTGGTGGCAATCTTTCTTTACTGGCAAATATAACCGGCACGCCATCTGACATCAATACAAAAAATAAAATTTTGTTTTTAGAAGATATTGCCGAACAGATTTACAGCATTGACCGGATGCTTTACCAGTTAAAGCGCAGTGACAAATTTGAAAACCTGGCGGGTCTTATCATTGGTGGCTTTACCGACATGAAAGATACCGACCGGCCATTTGGGGAAACTGTTTACGAAGCAATAGCCGATATCGTTGCTGATTATGACTATCCGGTTGCTTATGGATTTCCGGTAAGCCATGGTACCGAAAACTATGCTTTAAAGATTGGTGTAACCTACACATTAAAAGTTGGCAAAACTAAAACACAGTTATCGGAGATTTAATAAACTATCGAGTTTGGTTTTGTATAAATCAAAATCAGCCAGGTTTTGGTGTGTCCCTTTTTCAATTGTTATAAATTCGTCGGTTGGTTTTAAAACCGTCTTAAGCCTGGCTGCATTACGGTAAGGTACCACTCCATCATCGGTACCATGAAAAATGCTGATGGGATATTTCACATCTGCCAAAAATTCATTGGTGGGCATTTTGTAAGTACTCATTTTGCCGGTTGGATAAATGGGTGCATAACAACTGAACAACGATGGAATGCTGTAGTAAGGCGTTTCAAGCATCAGCCTTTTATTATTTGTTTCTGATGCAACGTAAGCGGCAATGCCGGTACCAAAAGATTTTCCATAAATAATAATACTATCGGCACTGTACTTTGAAGCTGCCATTTTTCGTACCTGCAGCGCCTCCTCAAATAATTTTTTCTCGGTTCTTTCGCCGGTGCTTTTTCCAAAACCGGGATAATCTTCCATCCACACTTCATAACCATGTTTGGTAAAGCTGTTGGCAAACTTTGCATAGCGTTCTATATTTTCTTTGTTGCCATGATAATAAAGCACCACACCTCTCCTTACTGAATCAGCAGGAAAAAATTTGATCATGTTTACAGTATCGGTGCTGTTGATAGGAATATTTATCTCGTTAAACGGAACTTTAAAATGATACACATAGGCATTGGAGAATTTTTCGGGATGAAATAAAAAACGCTCCTGCAGGTAAAATAAAGCAATACCAATAAGGCAATAAAGCAGTACAATAATTTTTAGCCAGCGGTAGATTCTCTTTCGGTTCATGGCACAAAGTTATGTGTTTTGAGTTTGGGGTTTTGTGTTGGGCAGCATCCGGATTTAGCAGAATTATTTCTGTGCTTCTGTGTTTCAGTGGCAAAACTTTGTTGCGAAGCAACAACAATATCTTTCATCGGTTTAGTACTGCAAAATATCCCTGATAAAATTATGATACTCCGGAAAAGATGTAAGGTTATTATGCCCGCCGCCCGGAATGCGTATGAGTGTTATTTTATGCGGATTAAGTGCCTGTAGTTTTTCGCTGTTACTGATAGGGAGTAACCAGTCTTTGGTGCCGTGCAAAATGTAGGTATGGCAATTTACTTTGGTTATCCACTTATCGGTACGCATGTGGTAACGCAAAACCAAACTTACAGGCAGTATGGGCAAAAACCGTTCTATTGCTTTTATAAAACTAAAGTA
>JBBQLS010000135.1:0-9802 GCA_038328115.1 Chitinophagales bacterium | reverse complement strand
ATTATTACCGGAGGTTCAGAAGCTCCCATTAATGAAACTTCCGTAGGTGGATTTAATGCTGCAAAAGCATTATCAACCAACAATGAAAATCCGCAGGCTGCCAGCAGACCGTTCGATATAAACCGTGATGGTTTTGTAATGGGGGAGGGCGCAGGAGCATTGGTTGTTGAAAGTCTGGATAGCGCATTAAAAAGGGGGGCCACCATATTAGCAGAAATTATCGGAACAGGCATGGCGGCCGATGCCTGCCATTTAACAGGTACCCATCCCGAAGGGGAAGGGGCATATTTAGGAATGATGGATGCATTGGAGGATGCGCAAACAGATGCATCACAAATAGATTACGTAAATGCACATGCAACGTCCACTGCTCTTGGCGATGAAAGCGAATTGAAAGCAATTGCAAGGGTTTTTGGTGAGCGAAAAAATCTGAACATCAGCGGTACTAAATCCATGACAGGCTATTTACTGGGTGCCGCAGGTGCCATTGAAGCAATAATTTGTGTAATGGCAATCCGGGAAAATATGGTACCGCCAACAATTAATACAAACGAAGTGGAAGGAATTTATAAAGATAAATTCAACCTAACTTTAGGTAAGGCGCAATCAAAAGAAATCAACATGGCTATGAGTAACACCTTCGGATTCGGTGGCCATATTGCAACAACCATATTTAAGAAATATCAAAACTGATTAATGCTCGATCAATCAACCTTTACTTTAGTAAATCCTCAAAACGGAAACCTTGCCTTTAAATTATTTTATTTTGATGATAACGGATTTTTCGACCACCTGCAACGGCAGAATTATTATTCACTCATTTTTGTAAAAGAAGGTAGCGGTAAAGTAAAAGCTGATTTTTCTGAGTATGATTTCGAATCCAATACTATGTTTGCATTTGCGCCTTATCAGCCATTCATGTTTACTGTCGATCAGCCAATAAAAGGGTTTGCAATTTATTTTCATTCTGATTTCTTTTGTATCCATAAACACCATAAGGAAATTTCATGTAACGGCATATTGTATAATAATGTTTATCAACCGCCCTTTGTTAAAGTAGATGGAACTTCAGCAGCTACTTTCGATATGTTATGTGATCAGATAAAAATACAAATGCAAAATCCGGCATTGGCGCAGTATGAATTGTTGGTTTCGTACCTTAAAATATTTTTGATTTCTGCCGCAAGGCTGAAAGCTAAGCAACAGCCCCCGGCTCCGGAAACAGTTACAGATAATAAAGAGCCTTTTATTTTGCAGAAGTTGAAGGATGCCATTGAGGAAAATTTTAAGACCAAACACTCACCTGCAGAATATGCAGAATTGCTCTACATCTCTCCAAAAGCCTTGGCTAAAATCACCAAATCGCATTTTAATAAAACACTTTCACATCTTATCAATGAAAGGATAATCATTGAAGCCAAAAGAGAACTCTACATGACCAGTAAAACCATTAAGGAAATTGCCTGGGAACTGGGCTACGAAGATGAATATTACTTTAGCCGGTTTTTTAAAGTAAATGCAGATGTTTCGCCACAGATGTACAGGGAAACGGTTGGCTATGCCAGGGCTGAAGCATAAATAAGTAGAACGACATGAATGTACAATATTTTTTTCCTGTTTAAGCCCCGTGATTGATACAAGAGAAAGATCATCTTATACAGCAAAGCAGAATCCGCTTAAAAAAACCAGGCACCTGCCGGTACCTGGTTCATGATGCGATTTTTTATGATATTACTTGCCTAATCCTTCACTGCTTTGAGTTCTTTTGGTTTCTTCTTCCGAGCCTGTTTTATACTGGCGGGCTGCGCTTAACTTTTGATTGCCAAAGCGGTAGCTGAAGTTCAGTTTAAACTGCCTGCTGTCAAAGCCGCCCGAAGCTTTTAAATCCTGTCCGGCAAATTTACTGCTGCCACTCCATTTCATTGATTTGAAGATATCACTTACTGAAGCTTTGATGGTTGCTTTTCCTTTTAACAACTGCTTTTGTACTCCACCATCAACACTCCAGATAAATTCAGACCTGATGCTGCCATGCCAGATAGCAGGAGAAGCATAAAAGCCACTTACTTCAGCGCTCCAGCCTTTTCCAAAACGATAGCTGTTTTGTGCATATACATTTACTGACCAGGTATCCAGATTAATGCTGCGGTTTGCACCAAAATCTGATTTATACTTTGAGTAAAACGTATTTACATTGGTAAACAAACTGTAGTTTTTGTATTGAAACGGATAGCTTACATTCAGGTTAACTATATCCTGACTGGCAATATTACTGTTCAGCATGTAACCTTTAACTCCCTGTGCGGTATCCAGCAATTGGCCAAATACATCTTTTACATGACTGTAACCCAGGGTTGTGTTTAATTTAAATTTATAAGTGTGTGTAATGCTTACTGAATTCGAATACTGGGGGCGAAGATCAATGCTGCCTTTATGAAAAGTATATTCATTAATTCGGTATTCAAACGGGTTAATATCCTGGTAAACCGGCCTGTCTATTCTGCGGCTGTAGCTTACCGTAAACTGGTTTTTGGTTTTAGGAGCCAGGGTAATGTTTACACTAGGGAAGAAATCAAGATAATCTTTTGTAAAGATGGCTGTTGTTGCTGCATAACCATTGGCAGTATTGGCAAAACTGTTAAGTTTACCTTTGATGTTGGTTTGTTCTGCACGGATACCGCCCTGTATGGTAATACCTTTAAGTTCTCTGGAATAATTGATATAAGCTGCATTTACATTCTCTTTGTATTGAAAGAAGTTGCTTCTGTCCTGATCGAGCTTCCAGTCATTATTTACTTCATTATATTGGCTAAAATCATTGCCGGTTTTAACATAGCTGAATTTAGCACCCAAACCCAATTTACCCTTTGCAAAATTTTGTTCGTAATCTCCTTTCAGAGAATAGATATCAATTTTTGAAGGAGAGATGATCCGGTAGTTTTTACGGTAAAATTCATTTGTTCCGGATGCATCAAAAAAGCTGTTAGGCTGTATCTGATCCTGGTTGTTGCTATAATATCCATAATCAGCATTGATCATTAATGTTTTCCCTTTTTCGCTTTTATAACTGTAGTTAATATTTGCGTTGAAGTTGCTGTCTCTTTGTTTGGTCTCATTTTCAGCTACCAAAATTTTATCAACCACACCTGTTGGGTAATAGGAGATTGGAGCCCTGCTGTTGATGTTTACTTTGGGGATACTGATGCTGCTGTTAAGAGTAACACCAATATTGCTTTTGCTGTTAATGGTAAAATCGATGCCTGCTTTAAAAACATGATTTTCTTTATTTACAAGTATAGCCGTTTGCTGATCGAAAGCAGTATCTTTTACCACACGGTGCAATTGAAAATCACTTTGAATCTTGCCATAGTTACCACTATAGCTGCCAAAAACATTTATTCTTTTGTTGCGGTAGTTGATTGAAAAACCTGTTTCAGTTCTTACATCCTTACTGGCACTGATGCCGGCTTGTACACTCCCGTTAAAGCCCATCATTTTATTTTTCTTTAAACGGATGTTGATAATGCCGGCAGTACCGGAAGCATCATACATCACGCCGGGGTTATTTATAATTTCAATGGCTTCAATCTGTGCAGATGGTATTGACTTTAAGTAACTACTCAGGTCCTGGCCGTTAAGCGGTGTAGGTTTATTGTCAACGTAAACCTGCACGCCTGTCTTTCCATTTACGGTCAGTTTTTCCTCATTGTCAACAGTAACTCCCGGAGATTTGCGCAACAACTCCAGCGCATCGCTGCCTGTTGAATTGATTGTGCCTTCCACATTCAAAATTGTTTTATCTGCTTTCACTTCAATCATTTTTTTTCTGGCAGATACGGTTACCGCTTTTAAACTGGCTGTTGAGCTGCTTAGTTTTACTGTAGGGATGTTTACCACCTGGCCGGTATACATAAACGGAGCTGAATAAAAAGTTTGAAAGCCTACGTTACTTATGCTGATTAATAAGCGTTCGTTCGGAGCCTGGTTAAAACCATAATTGCCATCTTTTGAAATGCCCAGCTTAATTACCGAACTGTCGGTGGCTTTTAATAAAGACACTGTTGCATTAGTGATGGCATTGCCTTGCTGATCGTTTACAATACCCTTGATTTGTTGTGCTTTTAATGCTGCCATACCTAACAACTGAAAGGTCATGGCAAAAAGAATTTTTTTCATTTTGTTTTAGTTTTAATTTTTTAATTGAATGACACAAGGAGTTTATTGTGATGTGTTTCATCACTTGAACTTGTATCTGATTTTGTAGTTTTTGATTAGGATGCCATCGAAAGCATGTTGTTACCGATACATTCATTACCGGCTGTTGAACAACAGCATACCACATTTCGTTTTTTCAGATATGGACTACTGCAATTCCAACAGGAAGTAGCTGTTTGCCCGGACAATTGTATGTCCATATATTCCAGTTCTTCCTGAAAGATTAATGCTGTTTCATTGGATTCAATGGTTGTGGTATCGTTTTCGTCAATATATAATTTACCAACGTATTCAAACCCTGCTTTCTCTATGCCTTTTAATGATGCATTATTTTCTGGTGCATGAATGATCCAGAATCTTGATGCTTTATTATCGCCATTTTGCATGATGTATTGCAAGAGTGCGGGATAAATACCCAGGCCTCTATAAGCCTCAAAGGTTCTGAAGTTCCATAAATACCTGTTGTCTTTTGGCAAAATAAATTCGTGATTAAGTTCACCAATCTTTGCGTTATCCCTGGCCATCCATCCGAAAGCTGCCGGCAGATTTTTTATATAGGCGATGAAAACCCTGTTATCATTTGCCAGGCGCTTGGTCACCTCTTCCCTTGTGCTGTTACCAATTGTTGATAACAGGCTTATGTCTGTACTTTCTTCGGTTTTTAATCCTGCAGGTATTTTAACAGAAGTAAGTTTATCAGAATGCGAAAATGTGTAAAGTGACATGGCAATAGTTTTGTTTTTAATGTAAGTGAATATATTTAAGCATGACAGCCATGAAATGATTCCAGTTTTTCCGTTACAGGTTTCAACGGATCTATAACTTCAAAGTTTGCCATCATACCGGCAGCATGATGTTCTATAATATGGCAGTGATACATCCATTTACCGGGGCGGTTATCAGGCATCCAGGCAATTTTTATTTTAGTCCTTGGTTTCAGATTGTAAGTATCCTTCCAGGCTTTGTACTCCGGCGCTTTGCCATTTTCTTCCAGTACCTGGAAAAAGAAACCATGTAAATGAAATGGATGATCCATTAAACTGGTATTTGATACTTCCCACACCTGCAGTTCTCCCACCATTACCGGCTTGTCCATACCGTGCATTTCATTATTAACCCTGAAATCAATAATGTGTTTAAGGCTGGGATCAACAGATAATTTCACTTTCCGGTTAACTTCAGCATTCTTTGGCGCCAACGATTTTATTTGGGTAAGATTTTCCGGTACTGCAGCAATGGATTCTTTTCTTTCCACTACGTATACTGTAGCATATTTTTGCAGTTTGGCTTTAAGCATGGTAACACGATTGTAAGGCAATGAATTTATTGAAAAGGTTTCCCATTCTTTAAAAGGGCCAACTACAATATCAAAGCGCTCGCCCGGTGTTATTAATAATTCGGTCTCAGTCCTGGCATATTCGAGTAAGCCGCCATCTGTGGCAATTACTTTAAAAGGTTTTCCGTCGAGGCTTAATTTAAAATATCGTGCACTTGCTGCATTCACAATTCTCCACCTTTCGGTCTGTCCTGCATGCATGTGCAGGGTTAAAGCTTCTTTCCCGTTAATCAGGTTAGTGCTGCCTTCTCTTCCGTCATGCCTTTCAATCCACCTGCCAACAGCCCCGTGTTGCTTAAATTCGTTGTTACTGGTAAGTTTCATATCATCCAGTACCAGCACTTTTTCATCATCCACTACAGGGTCAGTATCCTCTTCAATAACAATACCGCCATACATGCCCTTTTCCATTTGCACGCTTTCATTTTGGTGCGAATGATACCAGAATGTTCCGGCATCCGGCACTATAAAACGATACTCAAAACTTTCGCCTGGTAATATGGGCTGTTGCACTTCGCCTGTACCATCCATGGTGGCCGGAAGCCTGATGCCATGCCAGTGAATCATGGTCGCCTCCGGTAAATTATTTTGAACCCGTACCACCAGCGTATCGCCTTTTTTTGCTCTTAATTCCGGCCCGGGTACCTGGTTGTTAAATCCCCAGGCTGTAATGGTTTTTCCGGGCTTAATTTCCCAATTAAATTCACTGGCAATTAAGTTGTATTCAACAATTTTAGTTTCCTGCTTCATCGTAATTAGTTTTGATGTTTATAAAAAATATTAGCTTTTGGTTGTTATTTCAGAATGCAAAGGTATCGTGACTATTGAGGGCTTAATGGACAGGCTGATGTCAAAAACGGACAAGAAAAAAAATAATAATAACTGCCAATTGGGAAATGGAAATTTTCGGGAAAACAAAATCACCATTATATATCTGTACTTGAAAAGAATAGCCGCGTAATATGATTATCCTTTTAAAAAAATTGTAGAAGTAGAATTAGCTTATAACTGAACTTTTCAGTCTACCAGGTTAACCTTTAGATTACAGCTGTCTGCAATTAGAGGCTGTGAAATTAAACAGTTGAATCAACGACGATAGATTACTCAACTAAAAGAAACTGTGCAATAATATTAAATGACCGGAATGCTTTCCAAATTAGCCGGATTAAATCCTGCATTTAATACATCTTTCAAAAACCATCAAGAGAGCTTTATCTAAAACGCTCCTTGTTATAAACAACTGATCCGCTGCAACTATTCCGATCTTGTCCGTTTTTGACATCAGCCTGTCCTGTATGCCGCTGAAAGCCTTGATACCTTTGCATTCTAAATTAACAATTAAAAAAAATAAAAATGAAAAAATTAGTATTCACCATTCAGATGCTCACCCTAATCGCTCTGTTTCCGATATACCTGGTAGTGGAGTTAAATCATGAAACAGCAGGATTACCTGTTAAAAATTCTTCTTTAGAATTTACCGGGAAGCCGCACGAAAGTAATATTCAACCGGCATTAAATCTTAAAGACAAGGGGTTGTCTTTCTCAATACTTAAAACAAACACGTACTAATTATCTTTTTTGTTTGACACATTTAGAAACTGGAATGTGCTGATATACAATTTAAAAACTTGGGATTTTGCAATAATTTTCAACTCAATTAAAGCTTATAAAAAATCGTTCGTTCAATTCTGCTTTGTGTCAAAATATTAAATCTGGCTGGAGCCAAGTGTAACATAAATAACTTTCAAACGTCACTAAAATAAAAAAATCATGAAATTATCATTGACATTAATTTTAGCGCTGTCTTTATCAATTGTATTTGGACAACCACAAAAAACAGAAGTTTTAACATTGGGCACTTTTCATTTTAATTTTCCGAACAGAGATGTAAAAAGAATAGCTACTGCAGATCAAATAGATGTACTTCTGCCAAAGTATCAAAAGGAAATTGAAAATATTGTAAGCCGCATTGCTGCCTTCAAACCAACAGTTATTGTAATTGAGAGAGACCCTGTAAAACAAACCAAAATTGATTCCCTTTATCAAAGTTATCTGACTGGGAACCATGAACTGAGCAGAGACGAATCGGAACAGATTGGGTTCAGGCTGGCTAAACAGTTCGGGCTTAAAACTTTGTATTGTGTAAATGATTGGGGTAAGAATTATGAGTATGTTGATTCAATTTTAGACGGCAAGGACAGTGCAGTTGCCAATAAGTTTTCGAATTATTTTTATCACCATCCAGATACATCTCAAATGTTTTTTTGTAAGAACCTGTTTAATACTAAAGGGATACTTGCTGATTTAAGAAATAGAAATGATGTGAAGAATCAGGAAAAAGACCTGGGAAATTATTTAATTGGAATATTTAAATATCAATCGGAGGGCAACGAATTTTTTGGCCCTGATTTTACAACAGGCTGGTGGTTCAATAGAAATCTGCGAATATTCAGAAACATTCAAAAAATCAATGCGAAGCCAACAGACAGGATATTAGTGATTTTTGGAGCCGGGCATATGAATTTATTGAATTTATTTTTTAAAGTTTCCCCTGAATACAAACTTGTAGAAACAAATAAGTATTTAAAATAAAACAGCAGCCACAGGGTTTTGTGTACCGGGGCTTTATGTAAGGACAATCGCTAACATTTCCCGGTTATGCTCTGTATGGAAGTACGTGTTATCAGGTAACAGCATTATTGTCCGTTTTTGACGGTATGATGTCCATTACCACCCTAAAAAGCATACTAATTTTACACTATTAAAAATAAACATGAACATGAAAAAATTATTAACCATTGGCATTTTCCTAATCAGCACGTTGATTTCAAATGCCCAGACAGACAGTTCTAAAGTTGAACAATATTGCCAGTTAATTGCCTCTCCAAGATTACTGAGTAACAAAGTAACTATTGATATTGACTTTGGTGATGAAAAAAGTTATTGGCAGGATAACAGGCTTAAAACAGACGAAGGCAAAATTAAAAAATTCAATACAATCATTGATGCCATGAATTATATGGGCAGAGATGGCTGGGTATTCATTAATGCTTATCCCGTTCACATGGGGCAAACTGACATATATCATTTCGCCTTTAAAAAACAATTTCCAAAATCAGCATTACAATAGGGGTTCCATTTTAAAAATAATTCACAGGTTTTATAGTTGCTGTTTGCTTACGTAAGGTAGAGCAAACAAGGACCCCTGACTGTAACAGCCAACCATTTCAAAAACAAAAATCATGAAAATTAAAAAAATACACATTGCCTTTTTTGCAGTGCTTTTGATTGGAGCAATGCTAATGAATGCCTGCAGCGCTATCCGTAATTTTGCCAATCCGCCTAAACCCTGGTCCGGCGATTGCAAAATCAAATCTAAATTGCCAGAGTATGACAATGCTAAAAGGACCGTGTTTATTGTAGCCGATTCTAAACTGACAGAGCTGTTTGATATGCTGGCTCCGTTTTATTTATTCAATGCCACTGAAAAGGCAAATGTATATATCGTCGCAAAAGATAAAATTCCTGTCTTAATAAAAAGAGATCTTTTTGTAATGCCCCAATTAAGTTTCAGCGAAGCTGATTCAATGAAATTAAAGGCAGATGTGATCGTGATACCCGCCTTGTCAATAAGAGACGAAAAGCAGGATACGATGCTGATCAACTGGATAAAAAAACACTTTACGCCAGCTACAAAAATCCTCACCATTTGTGATGGAGCATCTACAGGAGCAGCAACAGGATTGTACGACGGCAAATTAATAACCTGTCATGCATCTGATTTTGAAGGTATAAAAGTGCATTTTAGTAAGCCGGTTTGGGTGCAAAATGTCAGTGTAGCAAAGGCCGGTAATTTATTTAGCACTGCAGGAGTGTCAAATGCAGTGGAAGGCAGCCTGTCAGTAATTGAGGAATTATTGGGTTCTGAAACAGCTGGAAAAGTTGCGGCGGATATAAATTACCCACATGAAGAGATCAGGTTGGCACACCAGAGTATTGCATTAATTGGTGCTAACAAATTTTCTGCGCTTAAGAAAGTTTTTTTAAAAAGAAACAGAAAAATAGGTGTTTTGTTAGAAAATGGAATCGATGAATTTACCATGACAACTATTTTAGACACTTACAGCCGTACTTTCCCTGCTTCTTTCAAAACATACATTTTACATGATTCAACCATTCAAACTAAATATGGCTTATCACTTATTTATACAGGCAATAACGATGTTAAAGGGCTGAGTGAATTGCACCTGG
>JBBQLS010000134.1:0-9878 GCA_038328115.1 Chitinophagales bacterium | reverse complement strand
AAAAAACAGGCGTAAAAACCAACCCGGTACATTACTTCCTGTAATTTCAAATTCAAATTTCAAAAATAATATGGCCGCAGTTAAAGAATTCTCAATTGAAGAAAAATTAAGCGCACTGGTACTTTTACAAAAAGTAGATTGTAAGCTGGATGAAATTCAGATCCTGAAAGGTGAATTACCTATGGAAGTAAAAGACCTGGAAGATGAAATTGAAGGTCTGCATGCAAGGCAAACCCGTGTGGAAGAAGAAATAAACGGCATACAGGAATTTATTGCCCAAAAGAAAGAAGGCATTAAGGACGCAGAAGCCCTGGTTAAAAAATACGAGAAACAGAGCGATAACGTAAAAAATAACCGTGAGTTTGAAGCCATCAATAAAGAGATTGAAATGCAGACTTTAGAAATAAAGCTTTGCGAAAAACATATTAAAGATGCTACGGAAGAAATTTCTGAAAAAGCAAGGCAACTGGAAATAGCTAAGAAAGCCGTTGCTAATAAAGAAGGCCACCTGGTAGGCAAAAAAGGCGAGTTGGAAAAAATTATCGGCGAAACCGAAAAAGAAGAAAAGCATTATAACAAGGAAGGCGAAAAAGCCCGCAGCCATGCAGATGAGCGCCTGCTTACCAGCTACGACCGCATCCGTAAAAACTATCGTAATGGTTTAGCGGTGGTTGCAGTAGAGCGTGACAGTTGTGGTGGTTGTTTCCACGCAATTCCTCCGCAAAAACAAAGTGAGATCAAATTGCGTAAGAAGATTATGGTTTGCGAAAACTGTGGACGTATTTTGGTTGATGCAGATTTGAATGATTCAGTTGTAGTAAAATAAGATACTGGATTCAAGATACTTGAAGAGCTCACTATTGTGGGCTCTTTTTTATTGAAGTAAATTCTTTTACTTACTGGCAATATTATTTCTTAATTTGCCAACCGGTTAACCGGTTTTATGCTTCAAAAATTACACATACAGAATTACGCCATCATTAACGACCTGGAAATTGATTTTTCAGAAAAGTTGAATATCATCACGGGAGAAACAGGTGCCGGTAAAAGTATTTTAATGGGGGCATTAAGCCTTATACTGGGCGAACGTGCCGATAGCAGCGTATTGCAGCAAAAAGAAAAGAAAGCAGTTATAGAAGGCTCGTTTAAAGCCATGAATAAAAAAGCTATCGGCGATTTTTTAAAAGAGAACGACCTGGATGCCGAAGATATGCTAATGATTAGAAGAGAGATTGCGGCAAATGGTAAATCAAGGGCATTCATCAACGACACACCGGTTAATCTTAACCAGCTTAAAGCACTGAGTATTCTGTTGGTTGATCTGCACCAGCAATTTGATACGCAGGAACTCAATTCATCCGATTTTCAGCAGGAGGTTTTAGATGCACTTGCAGGTAATGTTGAATTGCTGCAACAATACCGGCAGGTTTTTCATCAATATAAAAAAACAAAAAAAGAATTAACGGAACTACAGGCCCAACAGGCAGCCGCCAATACCGCACTGGATTATAATCGGTTTTTGTTTGATGAACTGGAAGAAGCCGGTTTTAAAGAAAATGAACTGGAAGAACTGGATACAGAATTAAAACTGCTAAGCAATGCTGAAAATATAAAGCAGGAAATAGCCGGTATTTATTATGAGCTGAAAGAGAGTGAGCAACCGGTTGTGCAGCAATTAAAAATGCTTTACAATAAATTACATGCGGTGGAACAATTTCATACCGGTATTGGTGAACTGGTCGCACGTTTACAAAGTACTCAATTAGAACTGGCAGATATTGCAGAAGAACTTGAAAAGGTAAACAATAGCATTAACTACAGCTCTGAACGTATTCAGATTGTGAACGACCGCATTTCAATGGGTTATAAGTTGCAGAAGAAACATGGCATAAACACAACTGCCGAATTATTACAAATAAAAGATGAATTGCAGGAAAAGCTTAACCAGATATTAAACATCGGCGAAGCCATTCAGCAAAAAGAAAAACAAAGCAATGAACTGTTGCTGCAATGCGAAAAGGCGGCAAAAATAATTTCTGATAACCGTAAAAAAGCCATCAACCCATTTGCCGAAAATGTAAACAGGTTACTGGCCCGTGTAGGTATGCCTAATGCACGTTTTGCAGCCGAAGCAAGGCCACTGGATGCTTTAAGTGAATTGGGAATTGATACCATTGAGTTTTTATTTGATGCCAACAAAAGCAATCGTTTTGAACCTTTGCGTAAAGTGGCCAGTGGTGGGGAATTGAGCAGGCTGATGCTTTGCATTAAATCGCTGGTTGCAAAAAAACTGCAACTACCTACCTTAATATTTGATGAGATTGATACAGGTATTAGTGGCGAAGCTGCAAAACAGGTTGGCGGTATCATGAAGGATTTATCAGCCGCTCACCAGTTAATATCCATCACACACCAACCGCAAATTGCTGCAAAAGCCGATGCCCATTACTTTGTGTATAAAGCAATTGAAAAGGATAAGATTGTTACTTCTATAAGGTTGCTGAATAATGATGAACGTATTACTACCATTGCACAAATGCTTAGTGGCGAAAAGCCCACTGCTGCTGCATTGCAGAATGCCAGGGAAATGGTGGGAAATTGATGTTGATTATGTTTATTCCCGCCAATTTACATATCATATTGATGGCTGTATTAGTAGCTGCACCTTATTATTTTTTTAACAGGTATCTGGTAAAAAAGATAAGGCCAACACAGAGCGGTAAAAGATTGTTTGGATATTTTATATCAGTACTGATAACAGCTTTGTTATACGGAAGTGCAAGTGTAATTTTAATGATTTGGTATGCTAAATACCAGCATTAGATTTTGAATAAATAATTTTATCTTTACTGAAATTAAAATAATGGTTTTCAAAATAACAAAAAAGACTACCAAAGCAGAATTGGATGCCTGGCTGGCAAGTTTGCCGCCATCAAAAATAACATTACCCAATGCCAAAGTATTTGATATTAAAAATGTAAAGGGTAAATTATCAAAACCTTTGAATGGTTTAAAAATTCAAAAACAGTTGCGTGATGAATGGAAATGAGCTTGTGGTAGATACCAATATTTTTATCAATTTGGGTACACAACATCTGGGTATTGATAAAATTTTACAAGGCAAGCGAATTTACCTGTCCATTATTTCAGAAATTGAGATTTTAGGTTTTCATAAAATATCAGAGTCTGACGCTTTATTTTTTGCAAGTTTGCTTTCACAATGTAATATTATTGATTTGTCTCAAACCATAAAACTTAAATCAATAGAGATAAAAAGAAAGTACAAATTAATAACACCAGACGCTGTTATTGCAGCTACTGCAATCATTTTGGATAAGCCGCTTTTTACATTCGATAAAGATTTTTCAAAGATAACAGAGCTAACATTATTTGTTCAATAAATTAAATTCATGTCATACAATTTACTTAAAGGAAAAAAAGGAATCATATTCGGAGCTCTTGATGAAAGATCAATTGCCTGGAGAACGGCCTTAAAATGCCATGAAGAAGGTGCCGAGTTGGTATTATCCAATGCACCGGTTGCTATGCGTATGGGTGAAATAAATAAACTGGCAGAAATTGTAAATGCCCCGGTTATTGCATGTGATGTAAGCAGCAATGAGGATGTAACAAATCTGATTACCAAAACGAAGGAGCATTTTGGCGGTGGTGTAGATTTTATACTTCATTCCATTGGTATGAGCATTAATGTACGCAAAGGAAAACACTATACCGAAATTGATTATGGCTTTAATGCCAAGTCGTTGGATATATCGGCTACGAGCCTGCACCGTGTGCTGGCTACAGCCATGAAGCTGGATGCAATAAATGAATGGGGTAGTGTGGTGGCATTAACTTATATCGCAGCGCAGCGTGTGTTTCCGGATTATAACGAGATGGCCGATGCCAAAGCATTGCTGGAAAGTATTAGCAGAAGTTTTGGTTATCACTATGGCGTAAAGAAGCATGTAAGAGTAAATACCATTTCGCAATCGCCGGTAAAAACAACGGCAGGCAGTGGTGTAAAAGGATTTGATGGATTTTTAGATTATGCTGAAAAAATGAGTCCGTTGGGAAATGCCAGTGCCGATGACTGTGCCAATTACATTGTAATGATGTTCAGCGATATGACGAAAATGGTTACCATGCAAAACCTGTTTCACGATGGAGGATTTTCTTTTACGGGAGTTACGGAAGCGGTGATAAATAAGATGTAATCGCCGATTAGATTGATTATTTTGATTTCGCTGATTTTATAATGGAAGAAGGCTGCTTTAACGGGCAGCCTTCTTCTATCAGTAAAATCTGATATAATCTGTTAAATCAGCAATTAATATTCATCCTCATTAAAAAAGAAATCTTCCTGGCTGGGATAATCAGGCCAGATATCATCCAGTCCTTCATATATTTCGCCTTCGTCTTCCAACTCCTGTAAGTTTTCAACAACTTCAATAGGCGCACCACTGCGGATGGAATAATCAATTAATTCATCTTTGGTGGCCGGCCAGGGCGCATCTTCCAAATGAGAGGCAAGTTCCAGTGTCCAAAACATCTTTGTAGGGTTTAATTTTTTGCAAATGTATAAGTTCATTTGGAATAACCAAAAGTGTTTTTTTACAGCCCGTTACAGGATATTATTATTTAACATGAATAAAAACATGCGCTTCGGTGCTTTTAAAGGGGAAACTTGCAAGAATTACCTATTTTCGAAGCATGTTAAAAGCAACAGGCATTTATAAAAAATATGACCAACTGGTGGTTTTAAAGGGGGTTGATATATTTATCAACAAAGGGGAGATCGTAAGTATCGTTGGCTCTTCGGGGGCTGGTAAAAGCACACTGCTGCATATTTTGGGCACTTTGGATAAGGCAGATAAGGGCACCATTAATTTAAACGGACAACAAATAGAATCGCTCAGTACCAGAAAATTAGCCGCTTTTCGAAATAAACATATCGGCTTTGTTTTTCAGTTTCATCATCTTTTACCGGAGTTTACGGCTTTGGAAAATGTTTGCATTCCTGGTTGGATTGCTGGTACAAAAAAGGCTGATGTAGTAATAAGGGCAACGAAATTATTGAAAACTTTAGGGTTAGGAGACCGGCTTGAGAACAAACCAAATCAACTTTCGGGTGGAGAGCAGCAACGGGTGGCAGTTGCAAGAGCGTTGATAAACAATCCATCTATTGTGATGGCAGATGAGCCAACAGGCAACCTGGATAGTGCCAATGCTAAGGAATTACACCAGTTATTTATCGACCTGCGTAATCAATTTAACCAGACATTTTTAATTGTTACACACAACGAAGAACTGGCACAGATGAGCGACCGGATTTTGATGATGAAAGACGGGAAAATGATAAATGGATAATTGGCTAATGGATAATTGATAATGTTTTTAAAGTTTGATAACCGCCATTTCTCTAAGTCTCCAATTATCCATTATCAATTATCCATTATCCATTAATCCTTGGTTTCCACGGAATATCCTGCACTCCTAATAAATGCCCAAAATATCTTGCCAAAATAAAAAGGTAATCGCTTAAACGGTTAAGATATTTTATAACCAGTGGTTCTACAAACAAATCATTTTCCTGCATGTTTACGCAAATACGTTCGGCACGCCTGCATACACAACGTGTTACATGAGCCGTAGAAATAGCTACATGACCGCCAGGGAGAATGAATGATTTCATTTCCTCCAGTTCTTCATTCATTTTATCTATTTCTTTTTCCAAAAGGGAGATGTCCGATTCTTTTAAATCGGGGATTTTTAGTTTCGATTCTTTATCAGGATCGCAGGCCAGCGAAGAGCCGATCGTAAATAAACGGTCCTGGATTTCTTTTAAAATATCTTTTGTGTGCTGATGGGTAAGCTGATCGGCGGTTAAGCCAATAAAGGAATTCAATTCATCAACAGTGCCATAAGCGTCAATACGGATATTGCTTTTAGGTACCTTGGTGCCACCAATTAAACTTGTTTTACCAAGGTCACCTGTTTTGGTATAAATCTTAAATGCCATGCTGATTTCGTGTTTTTATTATGTAAAACAACAAAAATTTTCGATAATGGTTGAAAGAATCAGCATGATCAGGCCGGAATCGATGCTGTTAAAGGCGTTGCATTTATTTTATCTGTTTCAACAACACCGTCTCTTAAACGTATAACGCGGTGGGCATACATGGATATATCTTCTTCATGTGTAACCAATATTACGGTATTGCCATCAGCATGAATTTTGCCCATTATTTCCATTATCTCGTAAGATGTTTTGGTATCCAGATTACCAGTAGGTTCATCCGCAAGAATAATAGATGGATTATTTATCAATGCTCTTGCAATAGCCACACGTTGTGCCTGGCCGCCACTTAGCTCATTGGGTTTATGATGGCTTCGGTCGTCAAGCTTTACTTTTCCCAATACATCCATGGCTCTTTCTATTCTTTCTTTTTTGCCAATGCCGGCGTAAACCAATGGCAGTGCTACATTTTCGGCAGCAGTTAAACGAGGTAATAAATTAAACTGTTGAAAAACAAAACCTATTTCCTTATTGCGTACTTCAGCCAGATCATTATCGGGCATACGGCTTACATCTTTGCCGTTTAAAACATATTTGCCGGCAGAGGCAGTATCTAAGCATCCTAAAATATTCATTAAGGTAGATTTGCCTGAGCCGCTTGGGCCCATCAAAGCTACGTACTCATTTTTAAAAATATCCAGTGTAATACCCTTTAAAACCTGCAATTCGTTTTTGCCGAGGTAGTAACTTTTACGGATATTTTCTAAATGAATAATGCCTTCCATATTTTTTGTTTTGGGTTTTGAGTTTGCTGTTTTGAGTTGGGCCTTTGCTATTATTGAGCTCTTAACAATTAATGCTCAACTCAAAACGCACAACCCTAAACTCATAACTTCTTAATTACTTTCGGTACTTTAAAAAAATATTCATCGTGTAGGGCTGCATTTTTTAAACCGGCTTCACGGGTTATACTTCCTTTTACTTCATCAGCACGTAAAACATTTACGTTGCTGCTCATGTGCAAAAGCGGTTCAACACCGGTAGTGTCTAATTCTTTCAGTTTTTCAACAAATTGAATCATTTTCTGAAGGTCGTTTTTGATGGATTCTTTTTCAGATTCATCAAACTTTAATCTGGCCAGGTTGGCTAATTTATCAACCAATGCTTCATTCACTTCCATCTCACAAATATAGTTCAGTTTTGGGTTTGCGGGTTTGGGATATTATTTGAATGGCATTTTAACTTTTCTCAGTATTAGCAAGGCTTTCACAAACGACTTTTGTTATCTTCGCCGACTGACAATAAAATTTTATGGAAAAGAAAAGAGAAACCGTGCCTGCCGGCAGGCAGGTTGTAATGAGTGGTATTCGCCCAACTGGTTTTTTACACCTGGGCAATTATTTTGGAGCCATTCGTAATTATGTAAAAATGCAGGAAGATTTTGATTGTTTTTTTATGGTGGCAGATCTGCATTCGTTAACTACACATCCCGATACAAAGGAGCTGAAAGCCAATGTACACCGGGTGTTAGCCGAGAATATTGCCTGTGGGCTTGACCCCGATAAAGTGGCTTTGTATTGCCAAAGCCACTTGTATGAAACATCAGAATTGTACCTGTATTTAAATATGCTGGCTTATACAGGCGAGTTGGAAAAGACAGTTACTTTTAAAGATAAGGTTCGCCAAAATCCGGATAATATCAATGCCGGTTTGTTAACTTACCCTGTTTTAATGACTGCAGATATTTTACTGCACCGGGCCAAATATGTGCCGGTTGGTAAGGATCAGGAGCAACACCTGGAAATAGCCCGTACTTTTGCTAACCGGTTTAATCATCGGTATGGAGAAGTTTTTCCAGAGCCGGTTGCTTTTAATTATAATCAGAACCTGGTAAAAGTACCAAGCCTGGATGGAACCGGAAAAATGAGTAAGAGTGAAAATCAAATGGCAACATTGTACCTGGCCGATAGTGATGAAATGATTGTGAAAAAAGTAATGAAAGCAAAAACCGACAGTGGCCCTATTGAAAAAAATGCACCCAAACCTGATTATATCGAAAACATTTTTCTGCTGATGAACCTGGTATGCACTGCAGAAACCATTCAAAAGTTTGAAGAAGACTATAATAACTGCAGCATTCGCTATGGCGACCTGAAAAAGCAACTGGCAGCTGATATGGTGAATTTTATTGCACCAATCCGCAATAAAGTAGATGCTATTTTAAACGATGAAGAGGGACTTAAACAAATAATGAAAAGTGGGGCTGAAAAGGCTAATAAGAGTGCTGCAGAAACCATGAAACTTGTTAGAGAGGCAATAGGATTAAATTATTTTTGATTTCGGGCGTTTGATTTCAGATTTTGTTTACTTTAGATGCTTCGCTTGATTTTAATAAAGAAACGGGCGGTTGTAAATCCACAATTGAATTATGGCAAAAACAAAAAAACCAAAACACATAGCTGTAGCAGGAAATATTGGTGCAGGAAAAACCACGCTCACCGAAATGCTGAGCAAGCATTACAAATGGATTCCCCAGTTTGAAGATGTGGACCATAATCCTTACCTGAACGACTTTTACGAAGACATGCCCAGGTGGAGTTTTAACCTGCAGATATACTTTTTAAACAGCAGGCTTAATCAATTGCTGGAAATTCATCATGGTACCGAAACTGTAATACAGGACAGGACCATTTACGAAGATGCCAATATTTTTGCGCCCAACCTCCACGATATGGGGCTTATGACCAAACGTGATTTTGACAATTACTATAAGTTTTTTGAAACGCTGAAAAGTATGGTGCAGCCGCCCGATCTTATCATTTACCTGAAAGCATCTGTACCCACATTGGTTGCGCAAATACAGAAGCGTGGCCGGGAGTATGAAGAAAATATACGCCTTGATTATTTGAAAAAACTAAACGAATTTTATAACAGCTGGATAGATAATTATAAAGAAGGACCCCTGCTTATCATTGATGCAGATAATAATAAATTTGCTGAGAATGAAGAAGACCTGGGAAAGATAATAACCAGTATAGATTCTAAGTTGTTTGGACTATTTTAATTTCGAACGGATAATTATCAAATCCCGGAAGTAGGGTGTTTGAAAAAGTAAAAATACCGGTATTTAAAGGCTATTTGATATTCGTACATTCAACATTCGCCATCAATCAATCAGCGAGTTTTTCATTGCATAAAAAACAAGCCCTACAGAGTTTTTAACTCCAAAGCGTTCCATAAGCCTGTCTTTAATTGCTTCTACTGTTCTGGCGCTGATGTCCATTTTAGCGGCAATTTCAGAGGCGGTAAATTCCATACAAACCAGTGTAAGCACTTCCTTTTCACGGTCGCTTAAAACAACTTCCGAAGTAAGGGTAGGATTGAATTTTTGTTTGGAATAATTTTTCTTTATAAGCACTTTGTTCACAAAAGGATTCAGGTAAAACCCTGTACGCATCACATCCATAATGGCTTTCTTTATTTCAGAAGGGTCGGTACTTTTTAAAAGATAACCGGCTGCCCCGCAATCCATCAGGTGGCCCACAAAGCGCTCATCCTCATACATGGTAAGTATTATTACACGAATGTTGGGGAAGTTTTTTGTGATGAGTTTGGTTGTATCAATACCGTCTTTTACGGGCATTTTAAGGTCGCATAAAATTACATCTGGCTCAAATTCGGGTATTTTCGCAAGCAGGTCTTCACCATTCTCTGCTTCCATCACAAATTTTATGTTGGTATAGCTGCGCATGGAGAGTATTACACCTTTCCTGAAAATTTTATGATCGTCCGCTATTGCAACTTTAATTTCATTCATAACTCTGGGATGCTGCAAAATTACGTAAAAGAAAATTCATTA
>JBBQLS010000133.1:0-10105 GCA_038328115.1 Chitinophagales bacterium | reverse complement strand
GCACCAGAACTTTACCACAATTATTTGAAACCGCAGGATTGAAATTTGATTTTAGTCCGGAGAAGATAAAAGTGTTGATGGAGTTTGTGAAAGCCGAAATGGAACGCTGATTATAATGATTAAGAAAAGATTTCGCAGATTTTTGATTACATGCATAATGCTTCATTTGTAAAGATCTGCGAAATCAAAATAATCACTTTAATCTGCGATTATAATTGTTTACACTGATCGCAAACTCCGCTTATAACCAGATCAATTTGATTTTGTTTAAATCCTTTGGGAAGTTTTACTTCCGGGATGCTCACATGATCCATGCAAATTGTTTTATCGCAAACATCGCAGATAAAATGTACATGGTTATCATGGTGGTGGCCTGCTTCACAATTGTCTTTACACAATGCATATAAGATGGAATTATCGGTAGTTGGTATATTGTGAATGATACCTTTTTCTACAAAGGTTTGCAGCGTTCTGTAAACGGTTACGCGGTCAAAAGAAGCGTCGGTATTTTTTTCAATATCGGCATGCGCCAATGCACCGCCGCTGTTTAAAAACAGTTCCAGTATCTTTTTCCGGCTTTCTGTAACACTTAGCTGGTTCTTCTTTAGTATGTCAAGTAATGTTTCCATTGCAATATTAAAGTTTAATTATGTTTGTAAAAACGTAGGGTCGTGAAACGTGAATCGTTATTCGTGAATGGTGAATGGTGAGTCGTGAAAGACACCCTGCGCAAAAAAGCAGATTGCTTCTTTAGCATAATATAAACTCACGTCTCACTATTCACCATTCACTAATTAGGATCACTGCTGAATCCGCTCATAAAATGCTTTGTTTTTACTTTTTCTTTAAGTAATCCTTTGATGTCAATAATTAATTTTTCCACTTCATCGTTATTCAGTCCATCATAAACCATGCCCCTTACCCTGCGCTGTTTATCAACCAAAGCAAAAAACTGGGTATGTATAAACTGGTCTTTCATTAGCTGTGTGGAGTCGGGCTTTCCGTTGTCAATACCATAATCCTGCCTGGCCATTTTGTAAAGCGCAGTTTTATCGCCGGTAACAAAATTCCAGTTTTGGTTTAGATGTTTAGGGTTTAGAAGCTTAGAGGCTGTATCATATTCAATTTTATAAGAACCATCTTTATTCTTTACCAGTTTGCCATTAATCATTTTTTCTTCGTAGGCTTTCAATAGCGGAACAGAATCAGTTTCGGGCATGCAGGTATGCGAAAGAATCATAAAGCCGGGTTCATCTTTAAATGCTTCGTAAACACGCCGCATGTTGGCGTTCATTTTCGGGCAAATGCCTTTGCAGGTTGTAAAAAAATATTCCACCACATAAACTTTACCATCCACTTCCCTTTCGGTAATTTTTTTTCCGTCCTGGTTTATAAATGAAAAGTTCTCAACATTATCGTTTCTCACTTGCAAATTCGACCTTGAAAAATCGTAATCATTAAACAACAGCAAATAAAATACACCCAGCAGTACAACAAAAAACACAACATAAATCCAAATCCGCTTTTTCATAAAAATCATTTTTGCAAATTTACACCTGTTTGAGGATTTTAGATTTACGATTGCCGGTTTTAGAATTGCCAATGGAAGATCAAAGCGGTTTAAATACAATATTTGCAATAATGTTGCAAATATTGTATCTTTGCAGCCAGCATTATTATGAATATTAAACTAAACTGGGACGCATTAGGCATTGGAACATCTATACTCTGTGCCATACATTGTGCCTTATTGCCTGTGCTTCTAACAACGTTACCTATTTTTGGCATCAACATTATTCACAATTTGGTTTTTGAATGGGGCATGATAGCATTGGCATTTGTGGTAGGTTCCTATTCACTATTTCATGGGTATATTAAACATCATCGCTCCCTAAAACCAGTTTTAGTTTTTAGTGTTGGATTTATTTTTCTGATATTAAAACAATTTTTTACCCGGTTCGAAATCCCTTTACTCATCATTGCGGTTATATGCATCATCAGTGCTCATTATTACAATTACCTGCTTTGCCACAGAACCAAGTGTTCGTCTCCGCATCACAAGCACTAAGGTTAATCTGTTAATTCGTTAATTGGTGGTGGAATATTTATATTTATAGTTCAATCTAAATTATATGAGTAAGTTTTTTGCAGCTTTTGTAGTTACGATTTTATTTTGTTTACCAGCTACTGCACAAAGTAAAGACGAACAAACAATCCGTACACTTATTGAAGAGCAGCGCCTGGCATGGAATACAGGAGACAAAGAAAAATTCATGCAGACTTACTGGCAAAGCGACTCGCTGATGTTTATTGGCAAAAGTGGCGTTACCTATGGCTGGCAAAAAACACTGGATAATTATAAAAAAGGATATCCCGATACTGCTGCCATGGGCAAACTGGACTTTGATTTGCTGGAAGTAAAAAGATTATCGGTGATGTATTTTTTTGTGGTTGGCAAATGGCATTTAACAAGAAGCATTGGTGATGTTGGTGGCCACTTTACTTTGTTGCTTAAAAAGATAAAGAACAAATGGGTTATTGTGGCAGATCACAGCAGTTAGTATAAATTCAATAGTTATTTGTTATCAAGTCATTGAGAAAGCCTTTCCGCTTTACAATTTCCATTTACGTTTCAGGTGAATGATCAGATAAATAAAGGATGCCAGCAGCAATAAGTAATAGATGTAATTTTTCCAATCGGGTTGATTTTCAAAAAAGGCAAACCCTTTATAAATACCAATAAACACATTTGCCATCATCCATAATAATACGATGGCAATAGTATTTAATATTTTAACCAGGAATTCCCTTGTTTCATCTTCCATGCCCATGTAGCCCCATCCCCTAAAGGGGGGTTATGAAGTTTTATAAAATTAACGCAAATAGGCTGTGAATTTCTATTTTGTAAGGAGCTTTTTAAAAGCTGTACTATCCCCGTTAAACACATTAAAATCCACAAAAGTATCAATACCATTTACATGGCCTTTTTCATTGTGCTGCCAGATGGTCCAGTTGCGTTTTATTCTTGGTTTATCTTTTACATAATAATGTGCAACCCATAATGGATAACCATCAAACTTGCCATCCAGAAAATTTTCGTAAAAATCTACATTGGTGTAAATGATGGGTTTTACTTTATAATATTTTTCAACCATCAGCAACCAGTCCATTGCCCGTTGCTGAATATCGGCGGCGGATGCGCCATTGGCCGTTTCAATATCAAGCACCGGCGGTAGGTCGCCTCTGGATAGTTTTACAGTCTCTATAAAATTTTCAGCCTGTGCCTTGCCGCTTTTACTACTTATAAAAAAATGATAGGCACCCCTGGGCATCAATGCTTCTTTGGCATTAAACCAGTTTCTTCTAAAGCTATTATCAACCCTTCCCAGGCCTTCAGTTGCCTTAATAAAAGCAAAGCCTATCTTAACTGTTTTATCCTGCATGGCTTGCACCGCTTTCCAGTCAATATTATCCTGGTGGTGGCTAACATCAATACCATGTATTTCATAATTTACCGGCAGGTCAATACCAAAAGCAGGATAGCGTACAAATTTTGGTTTGGTTAAAAAATCATTTATATAATAAACGGCTGAAGCAATTAATGCCAGTAAGACTATGGGGAGCAGGATAGTTCTTAAAATTCTTTTCTTTTTCTTTGCCAAAATTTAGGGGCTGAATTTTTATGTACTCATTTACAAAGTAGCGCAAAATATTTTTATGTATTTGATAAATTTTTCACAAAACGAATTCAAAAATTCATCAATACGGCTGCTTTATTCATATTGAAATTCTTAAAATTTTGAGAAAGGGCAATAATGCATACAAGATACCGTTTTGGAAATAGCCCGTATTTATTCCGTAACCCCCAATTGAAAACGATATAAGGCATGATTAAACAAACTTATTCGATTTTAAAGGTATCCAAAGCAGTTTGGATACTTTTTTTTACGCTAGTTCTAAGCGGTTCAATTAAAGCAAATCCGTTTGCAGACACTACTAAAAAACCTCTTTTAGCAGCCGCTTCTGTAAAAGACAATGCAGGTTTTATTACGCTTGAACCCAATGTTGTATTTCCGGAAGTATTGGCTGGCAATGAGGACGAAGCGTTGGATTACGTTGAAAAATTTTCGACAAACAGACGGGCATATCTTATCCGCACTTACAACCGCAGTAAAAAATATTTTCCCAAAGCTACAGCGATTTTAAAAAAACACAATCTTCCCCAGGAACTTAAAGTTTTACTTGCCCTGGAAAGTGCTTTTAATGCCAATGCTGTTTCAAAAGCAGGTGCAGTTGGTTACTGGCAAATTATGGATGGAGTTGCCAAAGAATATGGATTAAAATATGTTGAGCAGGAAAAAGCGGTTGAAAAAAAGAAAGCTGTTAAAGCAGCCGGCAAAACCAAACCGGTAGCAAAACCTGTAGCTGTTAAAGACGACCGGAAAAATTTCAACAAATCAACTTATGCTGCCGCACGTTATTTAAAAGACCGCGGCAAAAACCTGGACAATAACCTGCTGTTAATGGTAGCCAGTTACAATTGCGGTATAGGCAATGTTTGGGAAGCCATGAAAAAGACCGGCAAGACTAATCCCGATTTTTGGGATTTAAAAGAATACCTGCCTGCCGAAACACAAGCTTATGTAATGAATTTTATTGCCCTGAATGTGGTTTTCAATAATTACGAAAAGTTTACAAACAACACATTACTGTTTACGCCAACCAAAGTTAAAATTGTAAACCTGGAAGAAAAAACAGCAGAACAAATATCTTCATTAGATTAAATTTTATATCTTTTTAAAACTTAGCCAGTACATTTGTGCTGGTTTTTTTATGCTAATTATAAAGAAGAAAAATAAACTAATAATTATTGCTGCTGTTTTTTGCTCGGCACTTTTTGGTATACTTATTATTTTCCGTATCACAGGCATGCTGCAATATTTTATAACTCCAACTCCGGCTAACGAGCCCAATATCAAACAAGGAGATAAGGTTTTTGCTTCAAACCTTAAAACCCCGATGCCTTACGACTTTGTAGTTGTAACCAGCGAGTATGCAGATTCGGTGAATATGATTTTTATGCCTGACTTTAAAGCTGGATCTCATTACCTGTATCGACTTTGTGGTCTGCCGGACGATGTTATTGAAATGAAAAACGGAATACTCTATGTAAATGATAAAAATTTTGATAAAAAACTTAACCTGAATAATCAATATAAAATAGGCAGTACCGAATTTAATTTGATAGAACAGGTTGATATTGAAACGATGAACAAATCGGGAGGGGGTAATATGATTAGCAGAGATTCTGCCCTCGTTGTTTTTGACAGCGTATTGCTAAACAAGTATAGCTCTCAAATAAAACCGGTTCTGTATATAATGCCAAATGCTGCTTATGGGTCTTTTAAATGGAACAATAAAAGCGATTACTGGACTCCGGATAATTTCGGACCTTTAAAAGTTCCACATGACTGTTATTTTGTTTTGGGCGATAACAGGCACAATGCTATGGATTCAAGATATACCGGCTTTGTTAAAAAACAAAACATAAAAGGCGTTGCTCTCAACAAGTAAGCACAATCGGCTTACCTTTGCCCATGCCTCAATTCAATTGGAACGATAGCAGAAATTTCTTAAGCAAACTTACTTTCAGGCGATTAATAAACGGCGGTAAAGTGCTGGGCAGTTTTTATGCAAGCCGCCTGTTAAAAAAGCCGGTGCAATGGGGCTACCCGGTTTCCATTTCTTTTGAACCTACCACCAGTTGCAACCTGCGTTGCCCGGAGTGCCCCAGTGGCCTCAGGCAGTTCAGCCGCCCAACGGGTATGCTGCAAAACGATTTTTTTACAAAAACCATTGATGAAATTCATAAAGAGTTATTGTACCTCATTTTTTATTTCCAGGGCGAGCCATACCTGAATCCCGATTTTTTAAAGATGGTGAAATATGCCAGCGATAAAAAAATATACACAGCCACAAGCACCAATGCGCATTATTTAAATGATGACGCTGCCAGGAAAACAGTGGAAAGCGGTCTGGACCGGTTGATCATTTCCATTGATGGTACCACACAGGATGTTTATCAGCAATACCGTGTAGGTGGCAATCTTGAAAAAGTGCTGGAAGGCGCCCGGAATATTATGAAGTGGAAGAAAGAACTGAAAAGCAAAACGCCTTTTGTTTTCTTTCAATTTTTGGTAGTAAAACCAAATGAACACCAGATTGAAGATATAAAACGCCTGGCAAAAGAAGTGGGTGTTGATGAGGTTCGTTTTAAAACCGCACAGGTTTATGAATATGAAACCGATCCCAATAACCTGATACCAACCATTGATAAATTCAGCAGGTACAAAAAAAACGCAGATGGAACTTACACGGCAAAAAACAAATTAGCCAACCGCTGCTGGAAACTGCAGCACGCCAATGTAATAACCTGGGATGGTTTGGTAGTACCCTGCTGTTTTGATAAAGACGCCACACATCAGTTGGGTAATTTAAAAACCCAGAGCTTTAAAGAAATCTGGCATAACGATAATTACAAACAGTTCAGAAGCGATCTGATGAAAAGCAGAAAAAATATTGATATTTGTGCCAATTGCAGCGAGGGGGTTTCTGTTTGGAAAGAGTAAAATTTTTTATTAAAATTAATTTATGGATCAGCAAGCCGGTTTTAATGAGCGCCTCAGGCAGATACTTATTCTGGTGTTGATTTTGGCCATAGCCATACTACTGATCAGCCAGCTTACTATTTTTATCCCCGGTATGCTGGGCGGCATCACTTTATATATTTTAAGCCGTTCTTTTTATTTTCAGCTCATTTATAAAAGAAAATGGAAAAAGGGATGGACGGCACTGTTATTTATTTTTTGCTATCTCGTTATTATTGCCATACCTGTTTATATAAGTATAGCGCTGGTTTCTCCTAAGGTAAGTTCAATAGCCGAAAACCAGGGCCAAATCATAGCCAGCATTCAATCAGTATCGGCCAAAGTGCATGAAAAAACCGGCATTACTATTTTATCGGCCGAGAGCGCTAAAACAATTGCTCAAAAAGTGTCAACATACATACCCCTGATTATAAACAGTACTTTGGCCTTGCTTACAAATATCCTCATCATGTTTTTTCTGTTTTATTATTTATTGATTCATGGGCGGGAGATTGAAAAGTATTTGAGTAAGGTAACTCCTTTAAAACACGATAATGTTAACCTGCTGGCCGGCGAAACCAAAATGATGATACGGGCAAATGCACTGGGCATACCCATTATATGTGTTGTGCAGGGTGCATTTGCAGCGCTCGGTTACTGGATATTTGGGGTAGAGGACTGGGCACTTTGGGGTTTTGTTACCGGAGTATTTGCGTTTTTTCCTTTGGTGGGTACCATGATCATTTGGGTACCGTTGGTTGCCTATTTATTTGTTCATGGAAGCAACTGGCCGGCCTTTGGCCTTACCATTTACAGTATTATTGTTACGGGTAATGTAGATTATATAGCCCGTTTAAAACTGATGAAATATATGGGTGATGTGCATCCGGTTATAACTGTAATGGGCGTTATAGTAGGCCTTAACCTTTTTGGGTTTATAGGCCTTATTTTCGGACCTTTGCTTATCAGTTATTTTCTGATCATGGTAAAAATTTATATCAACGAATTTAATAAAACACCCGGGATCACCAAATCAATAACGGAAAACAATAACAGATAATCAACCTGAATATGGGCATAGAAAAAGACATTAGCCAGGCTTCATTCCGCAACGACTTTCAAAAAGGCATCATCAACCTTATTTATACCTACAACTGGATGAATGAGAAGATGAAAAAAGTCTTCAACAAGGAGGGCGTAACCGCTCAGCAGTATAATATACTGCGTATTTTACGGGGAGCCGGAAAACCAATTTCTACCTTGCAGATACGTGAGCGAATGCTTGATAAAATGAGCGACACCAGCCGTATTGTTGACCGCCTCGTTTTAAAGGGCCTTGCAAAAAAAAATACCTGTGCCAATGATAAGAGATTGGTGGATGTAAGTATCAGCTCCAAAGGGAAGGACCTTTTAGAAAAAATTGACCTGTACGAAAAAGATATGGATGCTATTTTCGGTAACCTTTCCACGGCTGAAGCAAAAGCATTAAATAAATTGTTAGACAAGATCAGGGAACCCAAATAATTAAACCTAATTCATGAAATTTTTCTTTTCTTCTTTACTGCTACTTGCCTGTTGCCAATTGCCCACCTCTTTATTTTCTCAAACCAAAGCAGAATTCCGTGGCGTTTGGGTTGCCACTGTTGATAATATTGATTGGCCTTCAAAAGGAAATTTTAATTCCGACTCACAAAAAGTTGAGTTCATTAAATTGCTCGATATGCACCAGCGCAACGGGATGAATGCAATGATTGTTCAGATACGACCTGCTACTGATGCTTTTTATCCATCGCAATACGAACCCTGGAGTGAGTTTCTTACCGGTACACAAGGTCAACCACCGGTTCCTTATTACGATCCGCTGGAGTTTATGATTGCCGAAACTCATAAACGTGGCATGGAGTTTCATGCATGGATGAATCCTTACCGGGCCGTATTCAACATCAACAAATCATCCATTGCAGCAACCCATATTACCAAAATACATCCCGAGTGGTTTTTAACCTACGGCGATAAAAAATATTTTGATCCTGGTGTTAAAGAAGCGCAACAATATGTTGCTGATGTTGTAAAAGATGTGGTAAGCAGGTATGCTGTTGATGCCATTCACTTTGATGACTATTTTTATCCCTACAGGATTCCGGGTAAGGAATTTCCTGATTATGCCAGTTACAATAAATATGGCAATGGCATGAGTAAGGATGACTGGAGGAGAAGTAATACCGATTCCATCATTAGCAGGTTAAGTGTAGTTATTAAAAAAGCAAATCCTAAATGCCAGTTTGGTATCAGTCCGTTTGGTGTTTGGCGTAATATTGATAAAGACACCGTTAACGGCAGTAAAACAAGTGGAGCTCAAACAAATTACGATGATTTGTATGCCGATATTTTGCTATGGTTGCGTACAGGCTGGATTGATTATGTAGCGCCGCAGTTGTACTGGGAGTTTGGCCACAAAATAGCACCTTACGAAATTTTACTTGACTGGTGGAGCAAACATACTTATGGCAAAAACTGTTATATAGGCCTGGGCATTTACCGGGCCAATAGTAATGCTGCCTGGAAAGATGTAACCCAATTGCCTCGTATGATTGATGCCCTGCGTACCACGCCAAATATACAGGGCATGATCTTTTTCAGCAGTAAAACATTTGATAAAAATCCGAATGGATGGGCTGATACCTTGCGATTGAATTATTTTAAAGAGCCTGCTAAAACGCCGGAAATGAGTTGGATAAAATAATTTTTTTATCCTCGTCTCTGATGTGGATGTTATGGTATTGAGTCTTTGCCTCACCAATCAATTTTCTTTACCTTTGCTATGTAATTGATAGCTTGCGTTAACAACATTATCAATTATCCATTTTATAATTATCAATTATTTTTTATGCCCGGCTTTGAACATTTTGGAAAAGAAGAAATTAAAGAAGTAAATGACGTGCTTGAAACAGGTATTCTCATGCGCTATGGCTTTGATGATCCACGCAAAGGAATATGGAAAGCCAAAGAACTGGAACACGCCATTTGCGAAACCTTTGGTTGTAAACATGCACAGTTATTAAGCAGTGGTACCGCCGCATTAACAACCGCTATGAGTGCGTTTGGTATTGGTTATGGCGATGAAGTAATTTTGCCTTCTTTTACTTTTGTTGCCAGTTTTGAAGCGGTTTTAAGTGTTGGAGCCATTCCGGTTTTTGTAGATGTGGATGATACGTTGACTTTAGATCCCGAAGCGGTAAGAAATGCCCTGACGGCAAAAACAAAATGCATTATGCCCGTACACATGTGCGGCAGCATGGCCGATATGGATGTGCTACAGGCGATCTGCAAAGAGCATAATTTAATTTTACTGGAAGATGCCTGCCAGAGCATTGGCGGCACATACAAAGGAAAAAAACTGGGTACCATTGGGGATGCCGGAACCTTTAGTTTTGATTTTGTAAAAACCATTACCTGTG
>JBBQLS010000132.1:0-10156 GCA_038328115.1 Chitinophagales bacterium | reverse complement strand
ATAACTTTTGGTTACGATAATTTTACAAATGGATTTACTGAAAATATGCGTGTTAAGGGTAATGGAAACACAGGTATTGGTACTAATAATCCACTTTATAAACTTGATGTAAACGGAAGAATGCGTTTGCGTCAAAGTGGTGGTTTAACACCAGGGATATGGTTTAATAATTCTTCTAACGTAGAAGCAAGTTTTATTGGCCAATACACTGATGATCTTTGGGGCATTTTTGGTAACGCCTGGCAGTTTGCTGTTAACAGGAACGATGGTACAGTTTACATGGGCAGTAGTAATCTTGATGGAGAAAATCTAACGAATGGTGCCGGATATAAACTTAGAGTGTTTGGCAAAATAATAGCTGAAGAGGTAAGGGTGCAATTAAAAAATGCGTGGCCCGATTATGTTTTTGAAAAAGATTATAAAAAGCTTTCGCTACCCGAACTGGAAAAGTTTGTTAATGAAAACAAGCATTTACCAAACATACCATCAGCCAAAGAAATTGAAAAAGATGGGCATCAGCTTGGAGACGTACAGGTAAAAATGCTTGAAAAAATTGAAGAACTGAGTTTGTATATTATTGACCAAAACAAGGCAATTGAAGAGTTGAAAAAAAGAATTAGCCAGATAGAAAACAATTAATTTAATAAGCAATTATCAGTTTAGTATGAAAAAAATTAGTGTACTGTTTTTTGTTTGGATAGCAATTTTACTTTGTAATAATTTATATGCACAAAATTTGTTGCAACAACAATTGGGTACGAGTACCGATTTTGGGTTTATAAAAAAAACGGTTTTAGATTATTACAGCCAACAAATACCATTAGTTAAAAATAATCATGAATTAAAGAAATTGGCACATGAGCAAAAAATGTGGGCAAGATGGCTATGGTATAACGAAGGAAGGCTGGATGAAAATAATCAGATAACAGACGTAACAGCAAAAAATTTTGAAGCAATTCTAAATCAAAAAATTGAAAAAGCATCTGCAGGTATCGAAAATCTATTTTATGGAGGATGGACAAGCATTGCAATAAATGATGTTGTTGATATTAATAATAATGCAGTTCACACCGGTATTGGCAGAGTTACCTGTTTTGCTTTTCACCCTACCGATGCTAATACTTTTTATGTAGGAACTTTAGCAGGTGGCGTTTGGAAAACTACAAATGGCGGGGCATCTTACAATGCTTTTTCTGATGAGCTTGCTTCTTTGGGAGTAGCAAGTATTGTTGTAAACCAAAGCAACCCAAACGAAATTTATGTGCTAACCGGCGATGGCGATAGTGATAATGCAGGAGGTTGGTTTATTCCGTCATTTGGATATATTCGCTGGAGTGCCGGTCTTTTTAAATCAACCGATGGGGGAGCTACCTGGAATAAAACCGGATTGTCATTTAACACAAACCAAAAAATTTCAGCCTTTAAACTTATACAAGATCCATCAAACCCAAATGTGTTACTTGCAGCCATGAGCGATGGGATTTATAGAACAACCAACGATGCTGTTACATTTACAAAAGTATCTGCCACAACTTATATATCCGATTTGCGATTTAAAGAGGGGAACTCAAATATTGTTTTTGCTGCCAGAAAAGCTAACGGTGTACTATTAAGAATTTCCACAGATAATGGGCAAAATTTTTATACCGTTTCTAATAATTTGCCTAGCGCAATGATTACGAGAATGACCTTTGCAACTACACCCGCAGATCCCAATAAACTTTATGTACTGTGTGGTGCTTCTGTAGATTCTTCTCATTTTGTAGGATTGTACAGATCATCAGACGATGGAGCATCATTTACGTTAATGAACGATACGCCAAATATATTGAGCAATGCTGCAAATGGACATGCTCCAGATTTTTACGATGAAGTTCCTGCACATTTAACAATAGCTGTAAACCCATCTACCGGAACAAATATAATAACAGGTTGTGTACAAATCTGGCGGTCGGCAAATAGTGGTGCTTTGTTAACATTTAGTGGGGGTACTCATGCAGATATTCATCAAATTGCCTATAATCCATTAAATAATATTGCTTATGCCGCTACCGATGGTGGCGTTTATAAAAGTACTAATAATGGTACTACGTGGACGTTTAATTCCATATCCTTAAACTGTGCAACATACTATCACTTAGCTGGATTGGAAACAGATGCTGCACGTTTGCTTGGAGGATTGCAAGACGATGGAACTGCTTTACGAACGACTGGCTCTACATTTTATAGTGTAGGTGGTGGCGATGGATTTGCGGCGGCAATAAACCCCAAAAAATCAAGCACACATTATATTGGCGGAAATACAGGAGTGTACAGAAGTATAAATGGAGGATTAACCAATGTCGATATTACACCACCCTTTTTTACAGGAAATAATGCGGAATTTTATCCAGCTATTTTAATGCACCCGAGCGATACAAATATAATTTATACCGGTTTTACACAAGTTTGCAGAACAGATAATAGAGGAGGAAGTTGGTATTATACAGGAGCAAAAGGCAATTGGTCATTAGCCGTAAGTATTGATAAACCTAACCGACTTTATGCTGCCGGTGGCGATGCTGCTTACGGAACTTTAAATGGAGGATTATACCGGAACGAAAATAATGCAACACCCCTGGCTTGGGTTACACTTAGCAATAAACCTGGCTTTCCTGCCACCTTCGGAAAAATTACCGATATAGCTGCAAACCCTAATGATGCCGATGATGTATGGGTGACTTTTGGTGGTTTTTTTGCCACTACAAAAGTTGCACACTCTACCGATGCAGGAGCAAATTGGGTAGAGCTGCATGGATCATTGCCAAATGTGCCGGTTAACTGCGCCACCTTTGATAATAACGGAAACGTTTATATAGGTACAGATATTGGCGTGTATTACAGAGGCACAACTGATACAGATTGGAAACCGTTTTACAATGGCCTACCCCGTATACCTGTAACAGATTTAGTTATAAATGTTGGTGCAGCAAAGATAAGAGCAGCAACATTTGGCCGGGGAATTTTTGAAAGTGATTTGTATGCTTCTTGTGTACCCGCATTAACACTTAATGGGTTTTATATTGGCCAACGAACTTTTGCAGCAGCCTCAACAGTTACGTCTGCTGGTACCGTAAGTAGTAGTGCTGGTACAGAAGTATTTATTAAAGCCGGAGGATATGTTGATTTATTGCCTGGCTTTATTGCACAGTCTGGTGCTTTTATGAAAGCTAAAATTGGCCCATGTGTTGGAGGGGTTGATAGTACATCTTTAATAGAGAAACCTAAAAAAGATATTAAAACACCTGATACAATTATGGGTAAAAAAAATAATAATAGCTTAAAACCAGAAAAAAAACCAGCTAAAAAAACGAAGCAAAAAACAGGGAAGGTGCAAGGATTAAAAGAAATAAATAAAGCAATAATTGAAGATGATGACTAAAATTTTGTCTCGCAAAACTAAATTTCAATACGCTTCCTCATCCTGCTTACAAAATCAAAAAAACCATCAATCGTTCTTACATCTTCTATAACCAAAACCCCCTTTACCAAAAGCATATCCAACGAAAAGGGTATTAAAAACTAAAAAAATCACTTTGGAGTTTATCAGTATTGAAGTAGTTAATAAAAAGTAGTAATCAGCGCATAAATATGGCTTAAGATGTTTAATTTTAGCCAAATGCCAATTAAAAAATACCTTTTCTTTTTTTTACTGCTGATAATAAGTAAAACACCGTATGCACAATACACCGTAAATGGAAATGCATTACAAATCTCCTGTAACGAATACCGGCTTACCGATGCTGTAAATACCCAGACCGGTTCGGTATGGAATAATATAAAAATTGATCTTACTCAATCTTTCGATTTTAATTTTGATGTTTTTTTAGGGAATAACGACAGCCCCGGCGCAGATGGAATTGCATTTGTACTGCAACCCATCAGTACCAGTGTAGGAACCTCTGGCAGCGGACTTGGCTATGCAGGTATTTCGCCGGCAGTTGGTGTAACACTGGATACTTACCAGAACAATCCGCCCGACAATGACCCCGCTTATGACCATATTGCATTTCAATTAAATGGCGATTTAAACCACAGCAGCGCCAATAATATTGCGGGCCCTGTTACCGCATTAAATGGCAATAATAATATTGAAGATGGCAAATGGCATTCGTTACGTATTGTATGGGATGCTGCAATCAAAACATTAACTGCTTATGTAGATGGTAGTTTACGCCTGAGTATTGTAAAAGATTTTGTAGCCGATGTATTTGCAGGTAATTCGCTAGTGTACTGGGGATTTACCGGCAGTACCGGTGGCGAAAATAATTACCAGGGATTTAAAACAGCCTTAAACCCTTCTTTTCATTTTAGCACAACACAAAAAAGATGTGTAAATGAACCGATAACTTTTATAGATTCAACAATATCTTTTACACCGCTTGCAAAATTTTACTGGAATTTTGGAGATGGCCCCTTTATAGATTCAGTTAACTTAAACCCAACACATACTTACACTGCTGCCGGCGATTTTATAGTTACACAAAGGGTAATTGGTGCCGATGGTTGCGAAGCAACAAATACGCAAACTGTAAGGGTTGGGAGTAAACCGGTAGCAGGGTTTACCAATAACGATAATTGTGTTGTAAATGCCATAGGATTTAATGATACGTCCAAAGTTACGGTTGGCACTATCAACAACTGGTATTGGGATTTTGGTAACAGTCTTACTTCTATTTTTCAAAATCCAACTACAACTTATGCAACCGGTGGAGATAAAATCATTAAGCTTGCTGTTAAATCTTTAGAAGGTTGCGAGTCTGACACATTATTTAAAACAGTACATATTTATACAAGACCAGTAATTGATTTTAATTTTACTGATTCAGTTTGCCTGGGTTCGGCAACAAATTTCTTTGGTACAGTTACATCCAGTAGCGATCCTGTAGTAATCTGGCAATGGCGTTTTGATACTGATCCGAATTTTATTCTCACGCAAAATGCAGCATACACTTTTGCCACACCCGGTATTCACAACGTGCTACTTTTGGCAACAAGTAACGGAAGTGCAGGCTGTATGGGACTGATACCTAAAACTGTATTTGTTGTAGATAAGCCTCATGCAGCAATAAAAAACATTAATATCTGCCAATCTCAATCTGTTACTTTACAGGATTCATCCTACACTTCTGATGGGTTTACTATAGCCGGTTATTGGTGGGATCTTGGCAATGGCCAGGTCTCAACCTCTCAAAATCCAACAACAACATACAATACAGCAGGCCCAAAAATTATCAGGCATGTGGCAATAAATTCAAGAGGTTGTATTTCCGATACGCTGACACAAACAATTAATGTATCAGGAAAACCAATTGCCAATTTTGGCTTCAGCAATCCGCTTTGTACAGGTTTGCCGGTGCAGTTTTCGGATTCTACAATTGTTGCAGGTGGTACCCCAACTCAATGGAGCTGGATATACAACGGAACTGAATGGAGCACACAACAAAACCCGGTACGTACTTTTGCTGCAGGGCCGCAAACGGTAAAATTGTTTGCCAGCAGCAATGCAGGTTGTGTAAGCGATACGGTTGCCAAAAGCTTTATTATAATCCCCAGCCCCGATGTTAATTTTAGTTTTAGTGATGGCTGTAAAAATGATCTGATCAGTTTTACAGCAGTGGATAATTCTGCAACAGTAACAACCTGGAAATGGACTTTTGGGGATGGTGCCACTTCAAATGCAAGAGATACACAACATATTTATACAGCAGGCGGCACTTACCCGGTTAAATTATATGCAATAGCTTCTAATGGTTGCTACAACGATTCTTTACAAAAAAATATTATCATTTACAGCACCAACGCTTTTGCAGGTAACGATACCATCACGCCATCGGGCAGGCCATTGCAATTGCAGGGTAGCGGCGGTATTAGTTACGAGTGGATTCCCGCAACAGGACTTGATAACCCTTTTATATCTAACCCCATTGCCACATTAACCGGCACACAGGTTTATACTTACACATTAAGGGCTTACACGCCACTTGGTTGCTCAACTTTTGATGATATTAAAATACAGGTTTACCAGGCACCTGAAATTTATTTACCAAATGCCTTTGCTCCAAATGGTATTAATAATCTGTACAGAGGATTGCCGGTGGGTATTAAAGAATTCCGGTACCTGAAAATATATAACCGTTATGGCCAGCTGGTTTTTTACTCAACAGATGTAAGCAAAGGCTGGGATGGCACCTGGAAAGGCAAAGCACAAAACAGCGGTGTGTATGTTGTTATTGCCAGCGGTATAGATTACCGGGGGCTGGTGGTTTACAGGCAGAGCACGGTGATGCTGATCAGGTAAGTGTTTTATGCTTCCAAAAAATTCAAATCTTCCTTTGTTAAAAAAAACTATTTTTCAGGCCAATGTAGCCAGGCTGAAATTCAAGCCAGGCTCATGTGCGGTTGGCTTTTGGTAAATACCGATTGGACTGATTGCAAAGTCACATCGGTATTAATTATATAATTCCATTTTGTCTTTGTAATATAATGTAAGTTTTTCCTGTGTTGCCCAGAAAAATACATTTTCAATGCAGGTTTCTACCGCCAGTTTATAATAAAACACAGAGCCTTCCAAATCGTCGTCTCCAATACTTTTCAATGTTTTTGCAAGCCAGTAAACCTGTAATTCATCTGCACCAAATGCATAACATTCCGGAAAATAAACTTGTATTTTGGTGCTGTATAAAATGCCTGCAAACCTGATGTCGGGCAAATTAAAATAAACACTGTTGAATGCTAAAATCAATTTAGCTAAAGGGTAGTTTTCAGTAAAGTTGTTAATATGATTGCAAACGTTTTTAATTAACTCCCCATTTTCTATTAATAAAACAAATTGATAAAGTTGCTGCATGGCATAAAAATTTGTGTTGTATTCAGCCATTAATTCGTCAACTTTATTCACAAACTCTTTACCATCCAGTCCTGATATTTCTTCAAAATATTGTTTTATAAAACCATCTTGATCCATGTCTTCTAAAAACACAAGCCTGTCTTTTGAATTTACCTGGTCATTGCAATTATCAGCCAATTCATATTCTTCAGTTTTTATAAAATCAGCTTCGGTAATCATCTTTTCATTTAACTCCAAAGTTCTTATTACGGCTTCAATTGTTAAAGAAGATATTTCCGTACTATTTCTTTTCATTATTTTTTTTGCATCTATAATATCTTCTATTCTTATAAATTTTGCAGTGTAAGCAGATATAGTGCCTGGTGCATAATCATCTATGTTTTCATCTGGGCTGTATATTTCATCCTCATCATCTTCATCCTCATCATCTATATCTTCTGTTGTGTAATAATAATTTCCTTCCCCGGCATTTTTTATCAGTTTTTCCAATGCCCATTTCCCTTGCCCCTGTGGGTTAATCATTAAATGAGGTTTGCCATCCGGGGCGCCGGTATGTATGTCAATTAACGGCACATAATCATCATCTTCCTGTAAAATATATTTGGTTAGCTTAAAATCTTTGTGTGGGGGTATATCAAACTCCATTGCAAAATCGTGGCCGGCATAAATAATATTGTGAGCTAAATCGTAATCACATGCTTCTAAAAAATCCATGATGCTTTCAAGCCTTTCTTCTGCTTCCGGTTCAGAAATATTAAAATGATAAAAAGTATCTTTAACCCCAAGGCATAACAGGTCAATTAAATAATATCCCAAAGTAACATTGCCTGTAATATGCTTGCGCATTATTATTACATTAGCCATGTCCATTTCTTTCCAATCTGGCGTAATTAAACATTTGTAAATGGGTAAACTTCTTGCTTTGGTTTCAATATATTTTTTAGGAGATATTTTTTCCACAACTTTAAATTTTATTAATTGATGCTTTGTTTCATTTTGTTTGAAAACAAATATAAATCATCCATTGTTTTTTAGTCATGTAAAATAGATTATAGCAAGAAAAAGTGGTGAAGACAAATGTATGGAGAAATGACATTGCGTATTAGATAAACCTGCAGGCAAAACAAAAGAACAGTTGGGGTTTATACGTTGTTAATACAGAAACAGAATAATGCTGTTAAAACCCGGTGAGTGCAGCATCAATTAAAAATGCTTTTACATCCTGTTCGCTTACTTCAAAGCCGGGCATAAATTCTACCTGCTCATCAAAGCTAATGTCATCAAAGTAACAGAGTTGTTTGCTGAAGAGAACCGGGTTAAATATATCTGTAAATAATTCCTTTGCCTTACTGCAGATATCAGTTATGTATAACCTTTTTTAAGAATGAAATACAGGTCAACATAATCTTTCCATTTTCCCCTGCCGCCCAGGGCAAATGCTTTCAAGGCTGTAAGGGTAAGTAAATCCGGTATTCTGAAAAACTTATCATGATAGATTGATGCTTCAATATAAAAAGGAAATTCAAAAAATGTAAGTTTTACATTGTTAACTATAAAATGAACCTGATCAGGTTTCTGCACAATTATATTTGATGAAAATCCCGATTCAGTTACCTGTTTTTTTAAAGTTATTAGGTTACTTTCAAATCTGTTAATAAGTCAAAATCAATAGACCTCCGGTGGCTAAGGTGTAAAGCAATGGCAGTGCCGCCTACCATGTAGTAATTTTTTGAATATTTTTTTATGAAGGGAAGTAAATCATGTTGCGCTGTACTCAGGATTTCAAAATGCATACTTCTTAAAATAAAGTGTGAAAAAGTTTTTGGAAACTGCCTCATAATTATTGGCAGCCCGGTCAGATTTTCCTATCTGCTCAAAAAAAACGGTTGCGGCATTTTTAATGCCTACAATTGCAAACAGGCTTTTTATTTATTCCTTATCGGCGTAATTAATAAAAAATTCCAGCACAACAGGCAGGGGCAAATTTTCCTTTTCACTATCCTTTGTGTACCAGAAAAGATGGGCGTTTTTGCGTATCAAAGCCTTTAATTCAGTACTGTTTTTAATGTAATAAGGTTACTGATTTTAAGCGGAAAATCCTGTTTTTTCACTGCCTTGTGTGTTTACCTTTCTGCCCCAATTTAAACTATTTTATATCCCGAAAACCCCGCCCGTCTCCCGACAAGTGGGAATGATAATCCCACTCTCAATTACCAGAAAGATTTGTCAGCATTCTGAAACTAACTGGTCCATCATGGTAAAATCTTTCTATTCGCCGCTGGTTGGGAGCCCAGGCGGCGACGAAGAACGATGCGGAACACCCACACAGGCAGAGGTGGGCATTAAAGAATTCAGGTACCTGAAAATTTATAACCGTTATGGCCAAGTTGGTTTTTTACTCAACCGATGTAAGCAAAGGTTGGGATGGCACCTGGAAAGGCAAAGCACAAAACAGCGGTGTGTATGTTGTTATTGCCAGCGGTATAGATTACCGGGGGCTTGTGGTTAACAGGCAAAGCACAGTTATGCTGATCAGGTAATCAATTTATTCTTTTATAAAATCAATTTTTTTCAAAATTGCTATCAGGAGTAAATATGGGTTAACCTGGTAAAAGTTAAAGGCATTAAAAAACCGCATCAGTTGGTGTTGATGCGGTTTAGGATTTGGCTTAAATGTTTTTTGGTCTTTTGTTGGTTTTCAATGATTATTATTTTACTTCAAACTCCTGAAAGTGAACAAGCTGGTTATCTTTAAAAGTTGAATGTAGCATTGGCCTTTTTTGCCGTGCAACTTTATTCTATTTTAAAATAGTTTAAACGCTCCTATTTTATTTGTTTAATTTCCACTCCATTTAGCAAAAATTTAAATTCAGTCGATTTGCTTTGAGGCCTGCGTAATGAATAGAAACCGGGGTAAAAAATATCCTCAGGATAAAAGGAAGCCCATTCGCCTTTGTCCGTTTTTATCATCATTTTTAGAATGCCTTTTTTTACCAGGTTAAATTCAAAATTTTCATCAACCACCTGAAAATACCCTGTCGGCTTTACCGGTTGTTTTAGCGATGGTTTTATTTCTTTTACAAATGGCAACGGCACTATTATAGTATTGTTTTTGCTATTTTCTGCCTCTGCAAAAGCTGTGGGCAAGCCACCGTTACCGCAGGGTGCAATGTATCCTTTAAAAAATGCGCCGCTTTTTATTTCAAAACCAGGGTTTAATACAACATTATTGCCTGCCTGTACAAATACGTTATTGTCAACACTGCC
>JBBQLS010000131.1:0-10176 GCA_038328115.1 Chitinophagales bacterium | reverse complement strand
TATCAAAGCTACTGTTGGTATGCTTTTATACGCCAGGATTTTTTGATGTACTATCGTTACAGTAAAAAATGGGTTGATCTTTTTAAGAATGAACCGATGATGATAACTGTTGAAACGGGCCATTACATTAAGGGCATGCACAACCTGCTTACAGCCAATTTTAATCTGAGAAATTTTAAACAATTTGATAGATACCTTGCCCGTTTTGAACGCTTCGGTTTATCAAAGCCTGCCAACCAGCATGATAATTTCCGGATGCAGGCATTTGTATATTTAACCAGCGCTAAAATTAATCAGCATTTAATGAAAGGTACTTTTGGAGATGGGTTGAAACTTGTACCGGTAATAGAGAATGGGCTTGATGAATTTCAGATGTATATAGACAGGCATCGGGTGCTGGTAATACAATACAAAACAGCCCTGTTGTATTTTGGAAACGGAAATTTTGAAAAATCAATTGACCAGTTGCAGAAAATTATTAATGGCCCTATAGACATGCGGATTGATCTGCAATGCTATGCCCGGCTATTGCATTTGATGGCACATTTTGAATTGGGTAACGATGTAATTATAGAATCGCTGATTAAATCTGTGTTTCGCTTTATGTCTCGCATGGAAAACCTGACGATGGTGGAGGAGGAAATGTTTAAATTTTTACGGGATAATGTATATGAGTCGGCTGCAAAATTAAAGCCAGGTTTAAAACAACTGTTGAATAAAATTAAACAGTTCGAGAAAAACCGTTACGAAACCAGGGTGTTTTCTTACCTCGATATCATCAGTTGGGTAGAAAGTAAAGTGTATGATAAGCCCATGAGTACAGTAGTGCATGAGAAATACCTGCAAAGCAGGCATCGGTAAGTAAAATTATAACTGTAGCTGATAAAACTCTTTATTTATTCGCTTCTTTAAATGTTTCAATGGTATAAGTATAGCTGCTGTCTGTAGCAATAACCTTCTCAAAAAAATTATCAGCCTCTTGCTTTTTTTTCAGTTTCAGTTTTACCATTCCCATATCCAGCGAATAAGAAATAATATCAGGATGGTTTTGAAGCAGGTGTTCATAGTGAGCCTCAGCTTTTTCGTAATCTTCTTTTTTGTAATAGGTTCTGGCAAGTACGTCTTCGGTAACACGGCCGCTATTAATTTCAAAAGCCCTGGAATTATACGTAAGTGCTTTATCAAGGTCAGTGAATGTTTCATCATATTCTCCCAGGTAAATAAGCCCCAGCGAATTGTTGACAGACATCTCATCGGGATTCATTTGTACAGCTTTCAGCAAACGGGCTAATGCACTACCTGTTTTTCCTGCCACAATATCAACGTCGGCTAAATTAACCAGGTTATCAAAACTGTTTTTTATATAGCATTTTGCTGCCAGCGTAGAAAAATGAACAGCGGAATCTTTTTTACCAAGGTCGTTGTAGGTTAAAGAAATATTCCGGTAAATAGTGCCTTTGGAATCTTTTGAAAGTCGTGGGTTTTTAACAGCTTTCAAAAAAGCCTGCAAGGCCAGCTCATATTTTCCGGCATTCATACATTCAATACCCTGTTGGTTTATTTTTATAGCATCATTTTCTGTGGTCATTTCTCCGCAGGAAAAAAGGAACAGCAGTAATACAAATATGGGATAGTTCAGTAGCTTCTTCATGGGTGTTAATTTTAACGGATATTAATTTTTAACTTTTGCTTTTGCAGCCAAAAAAGTTTTTTTACCTGCGGCATTATTTAATTTAACAGCATACAACATGCCTTCGTTAGTGCCCTGCGTTTCGCTGGTTCCATAAATAGCTTTTTTGTCGGAAGACAGTTTTATATGGTATTTATCAAGACCCAGTATGGTAAATGGATCCACTTTTCTTTTGCCTTCAAAAGTAAAATCATTGGTAGATGCTGAAAAATATCCTTCAGCATACTCAATGCCCAATTTGCCTTTTTTGCCTTTATACATTTCCACTAAATCATTGTTGGTACTGTCAATGCGCAGGTATGTCCAGATAATTACAGCTTTGGCTTTATCTTTTGCATCAATGCTGATTTTAAAAATTCCAGTAAATCGGTCCTGCTTATTTACTGCAGTCCATTCTCCCTTATAATATGAAACCTGTGAAAAACTATATTGGAAGCTGAAGAGCAGTGTAAGCGATACAATTAGTTTTTTCATTTTTTTAATTTGGTTAGAAACAAAATTATCTGCAATGTTTATGCTGATCAGCCTCCTGATTTTAAAAGTATGGTCAATATTCTTGGAATTACAGCCCGGTCATTTTCGTCAAAATATTCATCCATGTTTACAATGCCAAACCCAAACTGTTTTGCGGCCCTTATAAAATCGGATATGTTGTGATTAAAGCAGGAAACAATTTGTTCGCCTTCATCGGTACTAAACCTTGCCTTGCTGCCATTATATTGTTTAAAAGGATGCAGTTCACCTATATAAACATAGCCGCCTGCTGTAATTATTTTTGAAACCTTATTAAAAATGGGTTCCAGTTCCTCAATATGCTCAAGTACCAGACTAAAACTTACCAGGTCGTATTTTTTGTCGGCAAATTCCCAATCCTGTAAAATATCTGCCTGTATAAAATGTACCTGTTCGTTGTTTATTTTCTGTTTCGCTTTTGCAAGCATTTCGGTGGAAAGGTCAACAGCAGTAATAATTTTAGCTTTGGTAATCAACCAGGCTGTATTCTTGCCGGTACCGCATCCAATTTCCAGGCAATTGTAAAAATCAATACCAGACAGGGTTTGCTGCAATGCCTGGGCCTCAAGGTCGCGGGTTTTGTTTTCGTTGGTATCATATTGTTGCGACCAGTTATCGTATGCTTTTTGTACACTCATGCTTTCAACATTTCTATTTTTTGTTTTACCGAACCGCCTTCACCCAAGCGTATAATACCCAGAATGAGGCTTGCTAAAAATCCATCGTTTGTAATGACTTTCGATTTTCCGGCAATGATAACATCCCTGTCAGCAATCATCGTTTTAAAATTTGGTTCGCCGCCCTCTGCCATGCTTACCGCATATTTCCAGGCTCCTTCGCGGGCTAGCTGCATGCTGAAATCAACCATAAAATCATCTACTTTATTTGTCCACTGCAGAATCCATTTCAACCTTGGCCATATTTTGGCCAGGCTGTCCTGTACTTCTGCTACCAAAGAAGAAAGAATGCTATTTATCTTGTTAAAATCATTTTGCAGATCATTAATATTTTTGCCTGTAGATATTTCTGCTGCTGCAATTCCCAGGTCGAGATTGATATGTGCATTCATCACCATTAACAGGTGTTGCAGCACAATGGGCCAGTAATTGGTTGTTATATCAAATGCTTTTTGCCAGGAAGCTGATACCGGTTGGTTTTGTTTCCAGGCATAGTATGCATCCAGGTAACGGCTGGCAAAAACCACATCCAGTCTTTCCATACGTGCGCCATCTTCAAACTCATTATTGGCTATACCCAGTTTTACCCGGTTAGTTACCCTGCGGTATAATGCAGCAAAGCAGCCGGCCGTATTATTATTGTCTTCGCACTGTTTAATAATGCCATCCAGCGCTTCAATTACTTCATCAATGGTATTTATTACAGGCATTTGTTAAAGGTTTTATGAGATTCACTGTAAAGTAAATAAAAAAGGCAGCTTTTTCAAACTGCCTTTATCATTTGTAAACCTATTTAGTTTTTCATTTAAATAATGCTGCAAAGAAAACCTTCATTTCGTTCCACGAAGCGGTATCTGCTTTAGCATTGTATGCTATAGGCATTTTAAATTTCTGGCCCATGGCAGTAGCATCGGGATTGGTGAAGGCATGAGTGGCACCGGGATAACTTTTAAAAGTATAAGCAGCACCAATTGAATCCATTTGCTTTTTAAAAGCGGCTACATCGGTTGCCGGTACAAATTTATCGTCCTCACCATGCAGCACAAGTATTTTTGCGGTCAATAAATTTTTAACGGCGGGTGTGCCCAGCAGCGATCCGTGAAAGCTGACAATACCTTTTAACGGTTCGCCCATACGAACAATATTGAGTAAAACACCACCACCAAAGCAATAACCGATGGCGCCAATATTTGCAGTATCCACTTCTTTATAAGTTTTCAGTTTGTTTAATGCAGCATCAAAATGTGCTTTGGTCATAGCTGAGTTTTGGTAAAAAGGCCCTGCCAGTTTTCCGGCAAGTTCCGGGTTATCGGCTGTTTGTCCGTTGCCGTACATGTCAACCGCCATGGCAATATAGCCCAGGCCTGCAAGTTCCCTGGCACGTCTTTTTGCATATTCATTTAAGCCCCACCACTCGTGTACAACCAGTACAGCCGGGCGTTTGCCCGTTATAGCCGAATCATACACTATATAGCCATCCATATTCAGGCTGTCTATTTTGTAAATTACATTTTCCTCTTTCAGTTGTGGCATCTTGGTGTCTGTTGTTTTTTGCTCAGCACTGTTATTGCAGGCAACAAATATCATTCCTGAAAGCAGTAAAGCAGTTGTGATTTTTATAAGTTTCATTTCTATATTTTTTGTTCAAGGATAAACAACCACCCTATTAAAAAGTTCGCACATTAAGATCACAAATCTAAAACATTACCACAAAGCAGCGACTATGCATCCTCCTTTGGATGATCGGCCCAAAGGGTTGTTTCTTCCCAGGTGTCAATATCCTGCTGCATTTCAGCAATTTTATTGCGGGCTCCTTTAAGAGCACCGGCTCCCAATAATAAACGTACGGGAGGTGTATCAGATTCAACAGCTTTTATAATTGCTTTGGCTGCCCTTACCGGGTCGCCGGGTTGGTTACCGCTGTAACCACGAATAGTATTTTGATTGGTATGTGCAGTTGCTGCATAATCATCAATTACAATTTTTGTATTATTGGCCGACCTGCCTGCCCAGTCGGTACGAAAGCCACTTGGTGCAACAACCGTTACTTTAATACCGAGTGGTGCGGTTTCTTTTGCCAGCGATTCTGAATAACCGGTTACAGCAAATTTAGTTGCATTATAAAACCCTACGCCCGGAAAAGCAACCATACCGCCAATGGAAGAAATGTTTACAATATGGCCGCTGCGCTGCGCCCTCATAATGGGTAAAACTGCATTGGTAACTGTGGCAAGGCCAAAGAAATTAATTTCAAACATGCGGCGGTATTCAGTTTCTTCGCTTTCTTCAATTGCACCAAAATAACCGATGCCGGCATTGTTCACCAGCACATCAATGCGGCCAAACCTTTCCTGTGCCTGCTTTACAGCGGCTGTAACTTCCTGGGCATTGGTTACATCCAGTTTAATGGCAACAGCATTATCAGGAAACTGTGCAACAATATCTTTTACATCTTCTGTATTACGAGATGTTACCGCCACCTGGTTACCCTGTTGTAAGGCTTCCATTGCCAGGTTGCGCCCAAAACCGGTTGAACAGCCGGTGATAAACCATACTTTACTCATTGTATAAATTTTAAGGTTGAATGAAAGGCAAAGTTAGGCGATGCAGCGTTTAATTATTTACGCATACAGAAATTTATATGCATTGTGCAAATTGAGCTGTCAGCCTTGACAACTTTTTTATACGCCTGCAGATTAAAAGAACTGTTTTAATCTCACTTCATTATTTTCTCCTTTGCATCCAGCACTTCCACATCAAAAACTAATATACTGTTTGGCGGAATTTTAGCTGCACGTGTGCGAATGCCGTAAGCTCTGCCCGATGGCAGGAATAATCTCATTTTTCCACCAACTTTGCAATGCTGCAAACCAAGCTGCCACCCTTTTATTAATCTTTCTAAAGGGAAAGTTGCAGGTTTATCTTTTGTTTCATCAAATACACTGCCATCGCTATAGAGCGAACCTTTGTAATGTACCGTAAGTGTATCGGTAACTTTTACCAACCTTCCGGTTCCTTCTTTTAATGTTTGGTAAAACATACCTTCTTCATAAACAATACTATCCTTTGGTAATTTACTACGCAACAATTCTTCTTCCAATTTTTGTTGCGCCAGACTGTCTATATTGCTCATCTGGCGTAATGATGGTGGTTTTGATATTTGGGAGTCAAGTGCTTTCCAGCTGCCGTTGCTGCGCTGCAGCCAACGATTGGCGAATGTTATAACAGACTTACCCTGAGCTGCTGTGTTACCAATAAATCTGATCCCGATTGTGTCATTATAACTGCGGGTGGAGATCAGTTTCCATTTTTTTTCGTTAGGCAGATAGACATAGCCAGAGTATAATGTTTTGTTTGCAGCAGAATCACTTGCTGTTGCAATTAGCAGGGGATAGGTTTCGTTGTATTGCCAGTCATAGTTCCAGGCATAGCCCGGGCCATACCGGTATGCGTCTTTGCCAAATGCAATATCTTTCTCCGGAGTATCGAAAAAACTGAATTTAAAGATCTTTTGCTCTTTAATAAAAGACGGGCCTGTAGCAGCTTCATTGGCTACAATTCCAAAAATTTCATCCTCGAATTTTTTATTTATTGATGTGATTTTTATTTCTGCATAATATGCAACGGCGTTGATGGAGTCGGGGATTTTATCTGTGCCACCCACACCCTTGTGCTGGCAAAATGCACCCATGCAAACTATATTGAGCACCAAAAATAAAATGCAATATCTCATAAAGAATTTATTTGGGTAAAACTAATATTAAATCTTTATGAATTAATGAAGTCTGGTTTCTAAATCATTTTTAGTTTGCACGACTCCTTTCTCCAAAAGATAAATAGCCAAAACAATAAAATAAAAAGGCCATCTACTGCTGATGGCCTTTTCATTAAAACATAAACTAAAGTTATCCTCCTGCACCAGCCCGCTATTGCTTTTCTTCTTAAGCCGATGATTTTCTGCGGCTTTGTCCCTGCTGCTTTCCAAAAAGGAATCTTATTCAACCAATAACTTAACGCTGGATGTTTCAGCAGCACCCAATAGTTTAACTACATACAATCCTTTAGCCAATCCAAAAATAGTATAACGGTTATCGGTTGAACGGTTCAATTGCCTTACCAGTTTACCGGCCGCATCAATTATCTGTACCTGTGTAAAGTTGCCGGCATTGCTGATAACAAAATAGTCTTTTGCAGGGTTGGGCCAAATGCTGAAGTCATATTTTTTATGAAAGTTTATCGTGGCAATATCACTGTATGTAAATCTGCCGCCAATATCTGTTATTTTTAAGCGGTAATAATTTATGCCTTCAAACGGATCATTATCATTGGTCTTATAAATCAGTTGAGATGAACTGCCTCTTGCAGGTATGGTTGTTAAAGTTGTATAATTCGCTCCGTCTGAACTTCTTTCCAGATCATAACGTACAAGATTTATTTCATTTTCGGTAACCCATTGCAGGTTTACCTGGGTGCTGTTTTTTGTGGCTGTAAAACTTACCAGCGTTACCGGCAGCGGATTTAATGAAGATGCAGAAGCCAACGTAAAAGGACTGAAATCGGTGACAGGTGCAGCAGTAAAAATAATACCTGCGGCATTGTTGCCATTAATAAAGCCCTGGCCTTCATCCTTCCACATGCTGCCATTCCAGCGGGCAACCCGCAGATCGGGTAAATTGTTTACGGAGCCGCTTCGGCTGGTATCCCAGCTTAACTTTACCTGGGTTGGGGAGGTGCCTGCTACCCTGTTCAGCAGCCAGAATTCACGGGAAGAAATATGATCTAAAGTAAGGTCTTTTTGCGAAGCATTGTAACCACTGTTATTGGGTGCAGTCATAAAATACTCGGCACTGAATGCATCTGTATTCACACCCGTTGCTGCAATACTGATAGGTGCCATTTTTCCTGATTTACCTACCGGAAATGTAAAAGAAGTTGCACCAATTTTGGTGACCGGGCCATCAATATAACTGACATCACTGGCTGCTTCGGCTGTAGCTCCATCGGCAAAAATAATTTGATTGCCGGTGCTGCTGTAAATATTGCCACCTGTTAAATTTGCTGTATTGGTAATGCTAACCGCACTATTCAATACAAGTTTTCCGCTGTTGGTTTTTTCCATGGTAAGCATGGCGATTTCTAAGGATTGTGTACCCAACTGTTTCAGCGCACTATTGGTACCGCCCATAAACTTTATGTTTGTTAACGTAATGCCTGCGTTTGAATTTAGTGTAAGGTTTTGAGTGATTTCAGCAAAGCCGGTTTCGCCGATAAGGACGTTGCCCGCATTGCGGGTAAAACTTACATTGCCTATATAAGTATTGCTTGTATTGCCCGAGCCCCTTTCGTAAAAAGTAGTAGAACCGTTGATGGTGAAAGCGGTGTTGCCCGTAATCATATTCCTGCTGATATAAGTATTATAACCACCTCCAAAACCGGCATCGTCGCCAATAATCAGATTCCCGGTTATATTGTTATTATCCAAAACCGCCTGCTGACCTGCCTTATAACCGATTATGCTTAATGTGTTTAGTTTTATCGAATTATTTTCAAGATCAAATCCCATCGAATTTTGAATACTGATATTACCACCGGTAGTTTGATTTGTAAACCTGGTTAACTGAAAAATACCGGGGCTGCTATAGTTAACAGCTGCATTTATTGTACCGGCTATATTGGTTGGTATTCCTCCGCCAAAATAGGTATCGCCGGCTGTTGAGTTATTGTAGCTGAAGTTTCCGTCAATAGTTGCGCCTTTAAAAAAACCCTGTGTTAAACCTGCTCCTGTTCTGCTTATGGCAACATTACCAGAGCAATGCAGGCTATCAAAGTATGCAATGTATAAGCTGCCGGTGCCTGCTCCGGTAAATGTTACATTTCCAAGATATTTGTTAGCAGTAGTCAAGTTTGGTGCATCAAAGAAACTGTTGCTGCCATTATTGGTGAAACTTGTGTTACCGGTTATGTTATTGTTAGCAATGCTGGTATTATAACCTCCGGAGAAACCTGCATCATCGGCAATGGTAATATCGCCTGATATTATATTATTTGTGAGATAACCATACTGGCCGCTTTTGTAGCCGGTAATATTCAGCGTAGCAACCTTCAGCGAATTATTTTCAAGAAAAAAGCCGGTTGAATTTTGAACGTCAATTGTACCACTGTTGGTTTGGTTTATCAGCCGGTGCATTTCAAACACAGATGTTGTTGTGTAATTGCAGGCAATATGTATGATACCGGTTATATTGGTTGCGGTTGATCCTCCTAAAATGGTATTGCCCGAGGTTGAATTTATATAACTGAACTCTCCGTTAATGGTTGCACCTCCGTTAAAAGCCGAAGTAATGCCGGCTGCCGTTCTGTTTATCATAAGGTTACCATTAAAGACGGAAGTAGTGCTCTGTGAAATGAAGCAGCTAAGCGAACCGGCAATATTAAAGCTTACATTACCATTGTATTGGTTAGCAGGTGCCATATCACCTTCAATAAAATTATTGGCACCGGTTATGTTGAAAACAATATTATCATTTACCACATTACTCCGGAAATAGGATACAAACCCCGCAATACCGGTGTTGAGGTTTATTTCAATATCTGTTGCTGCATTGCTGTTATTTAAGACCGCACCGGTAAAATTGTTGCTTGCTGAAACGCCATTCAATGAAAGACTTTGACCATTGAAATCCACGCTGCTGCCGGCTTGCATTTGAATGCTGTTAATGGTTACGGGAGTTGAAAATACCGGGTAAATGACCACATCGCCTGAGATTATTACATTGCCAGTGCTAACCGGAACAGTGCCTGTACTCCAGTTTGTAGCCGTGTTCCAATCTGTGCTGGTAGTACCAGTCCAGGTTTGAGCAAATAATAAAATGCCCTGAAAAAAAAGGAGAAAAAAAAGGTACAAAGTTTTCATAACCCAAATTTTAAGTGAATGGAGGATGTGTAAATCTTTCCCTGTGATAAATTTTTAAATCCCCTTCAGCAATAAATTAATTTCAGGTGGTTATGGGTTGCAATTACTATGACTGTTAAAACAAATAATTGACGTCACCGGCAGCTTAGATTTTTCTGCAGAATATTGGAGAGGTTGTGCAGAGATGAAGTATTACAGATTATACTGTAAAGGTATAAAGTATTTTAATATATTCTGAATTATTTAACCCAGATTTTGCAGTTGAAATCTACTGTGGCTTCCAAATCCTTCACAGCTAAGCCTTTCAGAACATTTTTTGAATTCAAAATAGTTCACTATTCTTTCATCCAAAAAATAACCTGAAACCCTTATCTGTTTTGTAT
>JBBQLS010000130.1:0-10189 GCA_038328115.1 Chitinophagales bacterium | reverse complement strand
GGCGTAGGGTGCTTAAATGCCCACCGTTTTATGTATTCTCTAAAGGCGTAATCAAAACGATCGGGGCCCAGTATCTGGTTTCGCAAAAGGTTTAAACCCATGCCAGGCTTAAAGTACAGGGCCACACCAATATTCCTTTCCCTCATCGCATCTGGTGTAGAAAATATGGTTTCACTTCCATCGCCAAACATATATCCGGCCATTTTATCCATGGGTGCAGGTGGGGTATTGTACTCTCCTTTATTAAAATCTTCGGCAGCAAGTATATTGATGAAAGTATTAAAGCCTTCATCCATCCAGCCATATTTGCGTTCGTTGCTTCCAACTATCATGGGGAACCAGGTATGTCCGAATTCGTGATCGGTTACACCAAACAGGTCTCCCTTTTCTGCCTTAGATCCACAGAAAACAATACCTGGATATTCCATGCCACCAACATTGCTGGCTACATTCACTGCACACGGATAAGGATACTCATACCAGCGTTTGCTGTAATTTTCAATACTGCCTTTCGTATATTCGGTAGCCCTGCTCCAGCTTTTTTGTCCGCTGCTTTCAGATGGATATACACTCATTGCAAGCGCAGTTTTACCACTTGGTAAATTCATTTTAGCGGCATCCCATATAAAACTTTTACTGCTTGCCCAGGCTACATCACGTGCATTGGTCATTTTATAATGCCAGGTAAGTGTAGCTCCTTTTGGCCTTGATGAAGGATCAGTAACTTCAGCCTCGGTACGTATCATTACCGTTTTATCGCTTTTTTTTGCCTGCGCCATACGTGTTTGTTGCTCAGGGGTAAGTACATTGGCTTCGTTTACCAATTCGCCACTACAAACAACGATATGGCTTGCGGGTGCTGTAATATTTACATCAAAATCGCCATACTCTAAATAAAATTCACTGGGGCCAAGGTATGGCAATGTGTTCCAGCCTTCCACATCATCAAACACACACATGCGTGGATACCATTGCGCCACGGCAAAAATATTCCCGTTCTTTGTTTTTAAAATACCGCATCGGTCGGCGCCGTATTCTGGTAATGTAAATGAGTATTCAATTTTTATTTTTACTACATCGCCACCGGGTTTTAAAGTTTTTGGTAAACGAATCTGCATGCGGGTATCGGTAATAATGTAATTGGCAGCTGTGCCATCTTCGTACTTAACACTTGTAATTTTATCGCCCCCATTAAAATCACTCTTGCTGTCGCCATAGCGGCTGCGGGTGCCAAGTGGCATGCGGGCCTGCCCCCTGCTGTCTTTATTAAAAAGATTCTGTTCTAAATACAGCCATAAAAAAGTCAGTGCATGCGGACTGTTATTTTTATACGTGATGATAACCGAACCACTTATTTGGTTGGTTACATCATTTAATGTGGCATTTATCTGGTAATCGGTTTTGTTTTGCCAGTAACCAACATTAGGTTCACCAGTGGCTGCCCGGCTGATGGTACCGCCTGTTGTATAAAAGGTGGGGCCAAACAAAGCATGAGGGTCATACTTTGAATCAATTTTAGTATTTTCCTGTGCATGTACAACAATGCCTGTAACGAATAGAACAAAAAAGACGGTTATTCTTTTTATCATGGCCTGATTTTTTTTTTATTTCGAAGTTAAGTTAAAATAAGGCAGCGGAAATACCCTTCAGTGGCAAAAAAAGATCACTGCCAATCCGTTATCAAAGCTTTTGACTTTGTTTTAATAGCAGGGTCGTCTTCTGTTTGATTTGGCAATGTGATCAACAGATTTAAGTAAGCTATAGCTTTAGCTTTATTGTCGTTGTCTTTATATGCTTTTGCCATTTCATAATAATTCAATAAAAACTCGGGTCTTAATGCATGTGCTTTTTCAAAAGATGCAATGGATTGCTTTAGGGTTGCTGGCGGCAGGCCTCCGTAAAAAAGCTTTACTATTCCCCTTTCCAGACTATTTAAATTACTTATCTCGTATTGCCACCTGCCCAGTACATGCCAGGCTTTAAAATTTCCGGCATCACCTGCAATGGCAGCATCTACATATCGTTTCACTTCTTTGGCATTCTCAATTTTATCACGACCGCTTTTACTCATAGAATTGCGGCCCAGTGCAATAGCCATTACGCAATTGGCTTCAGAGTTTTTAGGATCAATCTTTAAAGCAGTTTCGGCATAAATTTTTGCTGCCTGGTAATATTCGCCACGTAATTTGGTGTTTACGGTTTCACGCTGACCAATACGGCTGCATAATTCGCTGCATTTATTTAATGAATAAATGTTGGTCGCATTCAATTTTAAAACCTCTTTAAATTTATGAAAGGCTCCTTTTTCATCCGGGATAGCTTCTAACCGGTTACCTTCCTTAATGAGTGCGGCAACATCCTGGCTATAAGCCGCAATGCATGTAAAAAAAGAGATTAGTACGGAAATGAAAAATTTCAATTAGAATGATTTTTTATAGTGAACGCTTACCGACCCTTCCATATTGGATATGGGTGGATTTTTTTTCTCTACAGAAACTGAAATGGTTTTAATTCGGTTATCAAAATTATAAATTTCGGCTGTCATTTCCTGCGCCAGCGTTTCAAGCAAAGGCAATGGTAAGGCCATTCTTTTTTTTACAATGTTATAAATAGAAACATAGTTAATGGTATCATGTAAAGAACTTACCGGTTCATCAGCCTGAAAAGTTACTGAAACATTCACTTCAAAATCATTACCCAGTATGCGCTCCTCTTCATACACACCATGATAGGAATGAAAGGTTAAGTTATGGAGGTTGATGGTGAACATTTTAATGGATAATTGATAATGTTGTAATGGATAATGTTTTAGATTTTGGAAATTAAGCAATAGCAAAAACTGCTTTTAAGTTAAAAAATTATCCATTATCAATTAACCAATTATCCGTTAATGCAGTCCTTTCTCACTCAAATACCTTTCCGCATCCAACGCTGCCATACAACCACTGCCTGCTGCTGTTACCGCCTGCCTGTAAATCTTGTCCTGCACATCGCCTGATGCAAAAACACCTTCCACATTAGTTTTAGAAGTGCCTGGTACCGTTTTTATGTAACCGGCCTCATCCATATCTATCAACCCTTTAAAAATACCTGAATTCGGTTCGTGTCCTATCGCCACAAAAAATGCACTCACCGGTATTTCCAGTTTTTCATCGGTCTGATTATTTTTAATACGCACTGCTTCTACTTTTTTATCACCAATCACTTCATCAGTTTCGCTGTTCCAGTAAACAATAATGTTGGGCGTATTAATCACCCTGTCCTGCATTACTTTACTTGCACGCATTTCGTGCCTGCGCACAATCATGTGTACCTTCGAACATATTTTAGACAAATAAAGCGCTTCTTCTGCTGCAGTATCACCTGCACCAACAATGGCTACTTCTTTTCCTTTAAAGAAAAAACCATCGCACACGGCACAGGCGCTAACGCCATAACCGTTCAGGCGTTGCTCACTTTCAATACCCAACCACTTGGCAGAGGCACCGGTTGAAATGATCAACGCATCAGTTTCAATCCATTTTTCTTCATCAATTTCTACCTTTAAAGGCCTGGTTGAAAAGTCAACTTTTGTAGCAAGTCCGTAGCGGATATCGGCGCCCATGCGCTTTGCCTGATTCTCAAAATGAACCATCATTTCGGGACCTTGTATTCCATCAGGGTAACCGGGATAATTTTCCACTTCGGTAGTAATGGTTAACTGTCCGCCGGGTTGAATGCCCTGGTATAAAACGGGGTTTAAGCCAGCCCTGGATGCGTAAATTGCGGCTGTGTAACCTGCCGGGCCCGATCCTATAATTAAACAATGTACTTTTTCTGTTGACATAAATAACTTTATAAATTTTACTAACTACGAATTTAAGGGAATATCTCTTTCAAAGAGGTGTCACCTTTTTGAACATACCTAAAACTTAAATAATCTCACTAAAGGTGACACCTCTGAATTATCATCTTGCTATAATAGTACCAACCTGTGATGCATAACCACAAAATGCACCCAAAGCTCCATTGCTGATATTACCGATCACTTTACCCGGTTGCGAAAAAGGATTGCCAATGCTTTGCTGGTTAAATTCCCAGGTGTTCCAGAAAGTGAAGCTTGCTTTATCAATATTGGATAGTTTAAAAGATATGGTATCTCCTCTTGCAAAAAATTTATCATCACCGGTTGGTGCCGGCAGGTTCCTGTCAACACCAGGATCTACCTGTCCCTGGTAAGTAGTACCATCAACCACTTCATCATTAAAAACTGAATTGTAGGCCGGTAAAAAACGCTCGCTGTTTTTCTTTGTAAAGTAGCGAATGTAATTCCCTAATCCCGGCGGATCAATAGCCCTCACCATCAATAATCTTTTCGAAGTATCTACATTGGGCGGTGCCGCTTTTATCCAAAGGCTGTCGAATATTTTTGCAAGTGGCGGAATGGTTGTTTTGGAAATATAGGTTTTCCCATCAACCTTAATGGTAAGATCATATTGTTTATTAAACTCACCAACAAAGGCAGTTGCCAGGTTTGAAGAATCAATGCTGTAATAAGAAATGAAATAACCATTGCCAACAGGTACGGTGTATTCTTTTAATTTATGAGTAAGCGTACCGTTGCTCATGGTCACATTGGCATTGTGTACAAAGGAATTTGATAATATTGCTGCATTGATGGCGCTGAAAAAGCTTAAACTGTTGCTGAGAGCAATAGTTGGTGCCTGGCCGTTTTCTATCTGTGCATCCACCACCAAAACCGGTTCGGCATATTTCAAATTGAAGTTGATATTTTTTTCACAGGAAAAAAACAGGATACTGAAAAACGTAAATAAAATGAATTGCTTCATACGTGCAAAAATAAATGATTTTAAGCCTCATCCCAACCCTTCTCCAAAGGAGAAGGAACTGGAAAACCTGAGCCATTTTGAAAATGCTTTATAAAACAAAAATTATCAAAAAAAATCCTCCTGCCAAAAGCAAGAGGATTTTTTTTGATTACAAATTTCATTATCCTAAATATGCTTTCAAAGCACCACTGTATCTTGCCTTCTGCAAGCGTTTAATGGCTCTTTCTTTGATCTGGCGGATACGTTCTTTTGTCAAATCATATTTCTGACCAATCTGTTCAATGGTTACCCCATTTTCACCATCCAAGCCAAAATAAGCGTTCACAATCTCTGCTTCACGTGGGCTTAAAGATTTTAAAACCCTGCGAATTTCATTTTTCAATGAATCGTGCATTACATCTTCATCGGTCTCATCACCACCTTTCAATAAATCGCCCATGGCTACATCTTCAGCTTCATGCACTGGTGCATCCAGAGAAGTATGGCGGGTGTTGCTTTGAAAAATATTGTTGATCTCCGTTTCACTCATCTCCAGTAATTCGGCCAATTCTTCGGTAGATGGCTCACGCTCATGTTCCTGTTCAAAAGCCATGTAGGCTTTGTTAGCCTTGTTGTAGGTGCCAATTTTGTTTTGTGGCAAGCGGACTAATCTGCCCTGCTCTGCCAACGCCTGTAATATAGATTGGCGAATCCACCACACAGCGTAAGAAATAAATTTGAAACCTTTGGTTTCGTCAAAGCGTTGTGCCGCCTTAATCAGTCCGAGGTTACCCTCGTTAATTAAATCACTAAGAGAAAGGCCCTGGTGCTGGTACTGCTTAGCCACAGATACCACAAAACGAAGGTTGGCCTGCACCAATTTGTCCAAAGCACGTTGATCACCCATTTTAATTTTTTGGGCCAGAATGGTTTCCTCTTCAGGAGTAATCATCGAAATTTTGGAAATTTCCTGCAAATACTTCTCAACTGCCTGTGAATCACGGTTGGTAATCTGCGTTGCGATCTTAAGTTGCCTCATTGTACTTTATTAGTTACTAAAATAGAACACTGTATAGACATCAATTGTTGGGAAATCGTTGCAAATGATTGGTTAATGCCTGATTTCCTGCTAAAAATGTGTGCAAAGTTACTAAATATCAAGCAGATTTCATAATGAAAGTGTATAAAAAGGGATGGATGGTGGATAAAAGAATAACTTCAGGGGGATTAGTTGCAAGAGGGCAAGCCTGCTGATTGTTGCCCCCTACATTTTTAAAAAACTATTGAAATTAAATGCCTGCCTCCTTGCCGCTATTCCCCTTGCGGCTTATATTTGCCTTATGATAGCAGACCTCCGTTCCGACACTTTTACAAAACCATCCCCGGCCATGCTGGATGCCATGTTTAATGCTTCGGTTGGAGATGATGTTTTTGGTGAAGACCCATCTATTAATAAATTAGAAGCCATGTCAGCAGCTATGTTTGGAATGGAAGCTGCACTTTTTTGTCCCAGCGGTACCATGACCAACCAGATCGCTATAAAATGCCATACCCAGGCAGGCGATGAAGTGATTTGCGATAAAGTAAGCCACGTGTATATTTATGAAGGCGGCGGTATTGCTTTTAACAGTGGTTGCCAGGTAAAAGCTTTGGAAGGTGACCGGGGTAGAATTACTGCTAATCAGGTTCAGGAATCCATCAACCCGGATGATGTGCATAAGGCCCGGACAAGCTTGGTTAGCCTTGAAAATACAGCTAACAGAGGAGGGGGAAGTTGTTATGAATTTACTGAAATACAGGCTATTAAAGAAATTTGCTTAAGCAATAAATTAAAATTTCATTTAGATGGTGCCCGGATTTGGAATGCATTGGTAGCAAAAAATGAAAGCCCAAAACAGTATGGCGAAATTTTCGATTCTATATCCATTTGCCTGAGCAAAGGTATGGGCACACCGGTTGGTAGCTTGCTTTTGGGTAGGGCCGATTTTATAAAACAAGCACGAAGGGTTCGTAAGGTTTTTGGCGGTGGTATGCGCCAGGCCGGTTATTTAGCTGCAGCGGGCATTTATGCACTTGAAAACAATATTGAAAGACTTGCAGAAGATCATCATCATGCAAAAGAAATAGCCGCAGCTTTAGTCCGTAAGGATTTTGTTGGGAAAGTAATGCCTGTAGAAACCAATATTGTTATTTTTGAAATAACCGGATCATCTTACACAGCAAAATCCTTTTGCGAAAAACTGGCTAAGTACGATATTTTATGCCTCCCTATTTCTGCAACACAAGTAAGAATGGTTACTCATTTAGATTTTACTAAAGAAATGCTAAAAAAACTTATTGACACAATTGAGACACTATAGTTGCGTTAAAATTGCATTGATGCCAACTTTACCTAATCAATTAACAACTAAATATGAAACTACAGCACATGCTAATGCTGGCTTCAGCCATGTATTTATTCAGTTCCTGTCAAAAAAATGCCGATTCACCAACACCCATAAACACAGGAACAGCAAAAGTCAATTTTATTTTTAAGTTCGATTCAACCCAGGTAAGGTTAAATGCCCTTGGTCAGGCGGCTCCTATGCCAGCCGGTAACGCAGGCCAATCGCCACGTTTTAACACCATGAGTGCCCATTATGTAGAACTAACCCCAACAGCTTTTACAGCTTTAGGAGCCGGTACGGTAGTTTATAAAGCCCCCGAGGTTACTACAGGTGGCGCAAAAGCAATTGATTTTACAAATTCAAAATTTGCCGGAAACAACCAGGTGTTTTTAAGTGTGCCTGTAAAAGATTTTGCAGCCGGCACTTATACCTGGTTAAGGGTTTCGCTGGCTTATCAGAATTATAATATTTATATGAATGCCCTTGGGCAAACTATTGATGCAACGCTTGCATCATTTATCGGGTACAATACTTACCTGGGCAATTATAAAGTAAAAGATTCTACAGTAGTTGTAAATGCAAATAAATTGCAAGGCTACTGGGCCCTGGAAGGAAAGGTATTTGGTGTTGGATTTTTAAGTAGTGGCCAGGCTCCTCCGGGTGCTACAACCGTTCCCAATCCATTGTTTGCAAGTTCGCCCATACCAACAGGCAGTTGCTTAGTAACTGGCCAGTTTGCAACACCGCTTATAGTAACCGGCAATGAAACCACTGATATTAATGTCGTGGTTTCATTATCTACCAATAAAAGTTTTGAGTGGATTGATGTTGACCATAACGGAACTTACGATCCAAATAATGGCGATGCAGTTATTGACATGGGTATCCGGGGAATGATACCTAAAATTCAGTAAACCACGTTCAATATAATTTACAAAAACGTCATGCACATAGCATGGCGTTTTTGTTTTAGTTGATTTATCTTCGTAGAGGGACCTCTCCCAACCTCCCGATAAAATCGGGACGGGCTCTCTCCATCCTTCGACTTCGCTCAGGACAGAGGGAACTGGAATGAGGTGCTTCATTTTTTAAACACCACTTACTATGGTTTATAAACAAAATTAAAAAGGCAAGTTATGCATCCATACGAAGAGTTATTAAATGATAATAAAGCCTGGGCGGCTGATAAAGTTGCAAAAGATCCCTTGTTTTTTAAGAATCTTTCTGAAATACAAACGCCCGAATTTTTGTGGATCGGTTGCAGCGACAGCCGTGTACCAGCCAATGAAATTACCAACACACAGCCAGGCGAAATTTTTGTACATCGCAACGTGGCAAATCTCGTTATTAATAACGATGTAAATCTGCTGAGTGTTTTAGACTTCGCTGTTAATCACCTTAAAGTAAAGCATGTAATTGTTTGCGGGCATTATGGCTGCGGAGGCGTAAAAGCTGCTACTACTAACAACGATTTTAACCAGGTACTTAACATGTGGCTGCGCAATATTAAAGATATATACCGCATTCATAGGGCAGAACTGGATGCCATCAGCGATGAAGGCAGGCGTGTTGACCGTTTGGTTGAATTGAATGTGCAGGAGCAAATACTTAATCTTGCCAAAACCTCCATCATTCAGCGTGCCTGGAAAAATGACCAGCGGCCAGATTTACATGGATGGGTTTACGGGCTTGATAATGGCATCATTAACCCCATTTTTGACATGAAGGCAGGTACGCATATTGACCCGTTGTATGAATATGAAGACTTGTAATTTTATTAAACTACTCAATTAAAAATATGTTCCCAAAAGTAAACCCAATCACTACCCCATCCTGGCAGGCATTGCTACAGCATAAGCAGTTGTTTGAAAATGTACAGATGAAAGATCTTTTTTTTAATGATGCTGAAAGGTTCAACAAATTTTCTGTTGAGATGGGGGATTTGCTTTTTGATTATTCTAAAAACATCATCACCGAAAATACCCTTGAAATTTTACTGGAACTGGCGGCAGACTGTAAACTAAAAGAGGCGACTGAAGCCATGTTTACCGGCGAAAAAATTAATGGTACCGAAAATCGTGCAGTGTTGCATACAGCTTTGCGGAATTTCTCAGGCAAGCCGGTTGTAACAGAAAATATGGATGTAATGCCTGCGGTTAAGCAGGTGCAGGATCAGATGAAAAAATTTTGTTCAAATGTTCATTCCGGCGAATGGAAAGGATATACTGGTAAAAAGATAAAATACGTCGTAAACATCGGCATTGGCGGCAGCGACTTGGGCCCTGTAATGGTTACAGAAGCTTTAAAACCATTTTGGGTTGATGGTATTGAAGCTTACTTTGTGAGTAATGTAGATGGTACGCATATTGTTGAAACACTAAAGAAAGTAAATGCAGAAGAAACACTTTTTTTAATTGCCAGCAAAACCTTTACCACACAGGAAACCATGACCAATGCCAATACTGCAAGGGAATGGTTTTTACAACATGCTGCTGACGAAAAGTATATTGCAAAACATTTTGTAGCACTCAGTACCAATGAAAATGAGGTAATTAAATTCGGTATTGATCCTAAAAATATGTTTGTGTTCTGGGATTGGGTTGGCGGCCGTTATAGTTTGTGGAGTGCCATTGGTTTATCAATTGCACTAACCATCGGCTACAATAATTTTGAAGAGTTGCTGAAAGGAGCCCATGCTACCGATATTCATTTCAGGGAAACAGCATTTGATAAAAATATTCCTGTAATTATGGCTTTGATCGGGATATGGTATCAGAATTTTTTTGGTACAACCACCGAAGCCATCCTTCCTTACGATCAATACATGCACCGTTTTGCAGCTTATTTTCAGCAGGGCAATATGGAAAGTAATGGCAAGTATGTTGACAGGAACGGAGAACAGGTTACCTACTCGACCGGCCCGGTTATTTGGGGCGAACCGGGCACGAATGGCCAACATGCATTTTATCAATTGATTCACCAGGGAACACAAAT
>JBBQLS010000129.1:0-10197 GCA_038328115.1 Chitinophagales bacterium | reverse complement strand
AGATGCTGCCCAGGTAAGAAATGGCCGCACTGTGTACTACCGTTTAAAGCAGTTTGATACATATGGCAATGTTAGCTACAGCGAAATTGTAAAAGTGCCATAATTAAAAATAGCAAAGGGGGTTTACTGAACAATCTATATTAAAGTTGCCAGCCATTAGGTTGGCAATTTTGTTTATAGGAGTATTTGAGTATCTGCATCACTAACAGTTGCTTTTGCTGCAGGAAGCGTGTTTTTTTGTAACTTCACTTCATAAAAGCCATAGTTATTACTCCCAAAAATAGCAATGAATTCAAATTCATTGCAGACTTGTTAAAAAAGCTTGGTGTAGGTTCTTCGTCCTTAACACGGGAAGAACTTGAAGACTTCGGCTTATCTAAAATGCTCCGTAGAGTTGATAAAGCCAAAAAAGTAAGCCGATCAGAGATTATGAAAAAACTGACTGCTTAATGAAAGTTGAGTTTCTTAAGAATTTTTCAAAAGACCTTGATCAATTAGTGGCAAAGTTAATCAGGCAATCTCTGTAACGTACTATTGAGTTGTTAGAAACAGCAAATAGCCTGGAATCTATACCTAACTTAAACCCGGCTTTTGCAGTTGAAATCTACTGTGGCTTCCAAATCCTTCACAGCCAAGCCTTTCAGAACATTTTTTGAATTCAAAATAGTTCACTATTCTTTTATCCAAAAAATAACCTGAAACCCTTATCTGTTTTGTATTTGAAACCCTCGCTACGATTTCAACTGCAAAATCCGGGTTAAAAAAATTGAAGGGCCATAAATCAGCTTACAGGATACGAATTGGCGATTACCGGCTTGGGTTCTTTTATAAGCATTCAATCATTTCACTTGCTCTCTTTGTAAATAGAAAAAACATCTGCAAACTGTTCGCCTGACAGGATATATTAAACCCAGATTTTGCAGTTGAAATCTACTGTGGCTTCCAAATCCTTCACAGCTAAGCCTTTCAGAACATTTTTTGAATTCAAAATAGTTCACTATTCTTTCATCCAAAAAATAACCTGAAACCCTTATCTGTTTTGTATTTGAAACCCTCGCTACGATTTCAACTGCCAAATCCGGGTTAAAAAGAAAAACTGGTACCCCGAGGATAAATTATTACCTGTTTTGAATGAGAACAACCAGTTGATTTCAATTTTTGTTAAGAGTATTGAAACGGCTAAAAAGAATAACATTGAAAAGAATAAGAAGGAATCTAAAGAATAAACCTTTGAATATTGAACAAGGATGGGAATACTGAATTTCGAAGTAAAATGCAATACTCTGTGCTGTAATAAACCATTGATATATACGAATTGACTTTAACCAACTTCCTTGTTCATTATTTCTTGTTCCTTGGTCGATATTTCTTAACTTTAGGATTAAATAGAAGCCTATATGAGTGATACAATAACTAGCTTACCACCCCTTACCGCAAAAGATTTTGTAACCGATCAGGAAGTACGCTGGTGCCCCGGATGCGGCGATTATTCCATTCTGGCACAGGTGCAAAAGATCATGCCCACCCTGGGTATTCCCCGGGAGAATATTGTAATTGTAAGTGGCATCGGCTGCAGCAGCCGCTTTCCGTATTACATGAATACCTATGGCATGCACAGTATTCATGGCCGTGCAACAGCGGTGGCCAGTGGCTTAAAGGCTGCCCGGCCCGAGTTGAGCGTTTGGATAGTTACCGGCGATGGCGATGGGTTGAGTATTGGTGGTAACCATACCATTCATTTATTACGTCGCAATTTTGATGTGAACATACTGCTTTTCAATAACCAGATTTATGGGTTGACCAAAGGACAATATTCTCCTACATCCGAAGAACATAAAATAACAAAGTCAACTCCTTTCGGAAGTATCGACCACCCTTTTAATCCACTGGCTTTGGCCATGGGTGCCGATGCAAGCTTTATTGCACGTACCATGGATAGGGATCCAAAGCACCTGCAGGCAATGCTTTTACGTTCGCAACTGCATAAAGGTGCTTCTTTCCTGGAGATTTATCAAAACTGCAATATTTTTAATGACGGCGCTTTTGAAATATTTACAGAGAAGAAAACCAAGCCCGATGAAGTGTTGTTTTTAGAACAGGGCAAGCCACTGATATTTGGTGCTACCCAAAACAAGGGTATTAAATTAGATGGATTTAAACCGGTGATTGTTGACATAGCCGAAGGCGCAAGTGCCGATGATTTGTGGATACATGATGAAAGAGATTTTTACAAAGCACAGATATTGATACGCATGTTTGACGATCCCAAACTGGAGGGACATCTTCCACGCCCATTTGGTGTTTTTTACGAAACAGAAAGGGCCTGTTACGAAGACAGCATGACCATGCAGATAGAAGAAGTGATCGCTAAAAAAGGAAAAGGTGATCTGGATAAATTATTGAAAGGCAATGAGACGTGGGTGATAAATTAAAACCCAGAGCCCCCTCCGCCCCCTGATGGGGGAACTGATTGTGGAGTAGATTTTAATGAAGACCGAAGATATTTCAATGAAAAAGAGCCATCGATTTTGATGGCTCTTTTTAGTATTTTACTAAAGTTATGAACTTGGCATAATGAAGCTCCGAGTTCGCCCCCTCAGGAGCAGTAAAAATAGATATGCTATTTCTTAAACCTGTGCAGCATAAAGAATTTTATAAGGGTCTTTATAAAATGATTTACAAAAAATTAATTATTCTGCCTGCTGGCTTTATTTTAATCCATATTTTTTATATTGGATGCTGTGGCTGTAAAGAAGGTACTTTTCACCGGGATATTACTGCTTTACGAGGTTATGAACTCAGTCATGTTGGTTTAAACACAAGGGATACCGTATTTGTTGCTGATACTTTATTTGCTGACCTTAATATCAATTACGATTATATCGTTAAAAATAATGCCAATCCGTTCTCTTCGTTGGTAAATAAAACCTATGCGCTTAGTTGTAATAATGGTTGCGATAATTTTATTGATTCTGGTTTTAAATATAAATTCGATTCGCTAACCATAACAAGTAATAATAATTTTAAAGGAATTCCGGCGGGACAAAATATTGCCAGTTTTTTTACAGCAATGTACTACAACAATATTTTCGCCAGTAATACCACAATTCAATACATATCTATTCCGCAATTAATTGACAGCTTGAATATTGACAGAAGAAATTCGGCTATCTCTCTGTTTACAAACACAAGCGCACCAACTTATAAAAACCACCATTTTAAATATACACTTTTCAGTGATGGAAAAGTATATGAAGCTAACAGCCCAAGAATAGTAATATGGCAATAAGCAATGCTTTTCTACAATAAATTTTTATTAATCAAATACTCCGCAATCTGCACCGCATTGGTGGCGGCACCTTTGCGCAGGTTGTCACTAACTATCCAGCAGTTTAAAGTGTTTGGCTGCGTTTCATCTCTTCTTATTCTTCCAACAAATGTATCGTCCTTATCGTAGGCTGTTAAAGGCATTGGATAAATAAAATTGGCAACATCATCTTTTAAAACAACACCCGGTGCTTTGCTGAGTATTTCTCTTACTTCAGCCAGGTCAAAATCATTTTCAAATTCAATGTTCACGCTTTCACTGTGGCCGCCCATGGTTGGTATGCGTACGCAGGTGGCAGTAACTTTAATAGAATCATCGCCCATTATTTTGTTGGTTTCCAAAACCATTTTCATTTCTTCCTTGGTGTAGCCGTTCTCCATAAACACATCAATATGAGGTATAGCATTTAAGTCGATGGGATATTTGTAAGCCATCTCGCCTTCAATGCCTCTGCGCTCATTCATAAGCTGGGTTACAGCTTTTACGCCGGTGCCGGTAACGCTTTGGTAGGTACTTACTACCACTCTTTTTATTTTATATTTATCGTGCAATGGCTTTAACACCACCACCATTTGTATGGTAGAGCAGTTTGGGTTAGCAATGATCTTGTCTTCGGCAGTTAGCACATCAGCATTCACTTCGGGTACCACCAGTTTTTTTGTAGGGTCCATGCGCCAGGCACTTGAGTTATCAATTACTGTAATACCGGCTGCGGCAAATTGCGGAGCCAGTTCTAAAGAAGTGCTTCCTCCTGCAGAAAAAATGGCTACATCCGGTTTGGCAGCAATAGCATCTGCAGCACTTACTATCTTATACTGTTTATCTTTAAAAGTTATTTCTTTACCAATACTTCTTTCCGAAGCAACCGGTATCAGTTCATCTACCGGAAAATTTCTTTCGGCTAATACCTGTAACATTTTTGTGCCTACCAGTCCGGTGGCGCCTACTACTGCAACTTTCATTTTTTATTTTTTAAAAATTTAAGTGATACAAAAAAGCCTTCCATTTTGGTGGAAGGTCTGGTATTTTGATTCATACATCATTACTACAATCCTTCCTTTTGCAGGCTGGCCTTTTTGGTAAAGCTTGTATGTTTTGATTTTATCATTGAGAAACGAAAATAACAACAAAAGTAATATCAGCCAAAAGCAGCCACAAAAAAAGGACCGGTTAAAAACAAATGCCTTAAAATTTGTATATAGCGTGTAAAATTATTATCTTTAAAATACAACTGTCATTTTATGAGCACTATCCGACCGCACATATTGATTGTGTTTCTTTTGTTTTCTGCTAATGTAGTATCCGGCCAGTTTACTGACAACTTCAGCGATGGTGACTTTACTGCAAACCCTCCGTGGACAGGAAACACGGCAGATTTTATTATTAATCCATCTTTGCAACTGCAAAGTAACAATACAGTTACCAACAGCAGCTTTTATTTAAGCACAACCAGTACGCTGGCCACAACTGCTCAATGGGAATTTTATTGCCAGATAACTTTTAATCCATCATCAGCCAATTATATTGATGTGTATTTAACGGCTTCAGCAAGCGATATAAGCGCCAATGCAACCACTGGTTACTTTGTAAGAATTGGCAATACTGATGATGAAATAAGCCTGTACAGGAAAGATGCCGGCGGCGTGATTGTAAAAATTATAGACGGCGTTAATGGCATTTTGAATACGAGTAACAACATAATGAAGATAAAAGTATTTCGCAATGCTGCTAACCAGTGGAATTTATCCCGTGATTTAAGCGGGACTGGCAACACTTATTTTAATGAGGGTGTGGTTACAGATGCAACATACCTGACCTCAAATTTTTTTGGCATAAAAATTACTCAGAGTACAGCCAGTTTTTTTCAACGCCATTTTTTTGATGATATTGAAGTAAAAACTTACGAGCCGGATGTAACGCCCCCGTCCATTATTTCTGCTGCTGTTATTTCATCAAATTCCCTTGATGTATTGTTCAATGAACCTGTTGAACTTGCCAGCAGCCAGCTTGCTGTAAACTATGTGACCAATAATGGCATTGGTTCTCCGGCTACCGCAACAAGAGACATCGTTAACGCCTCATTGGTACATCTTGTTTTTACAAACGGTTTTGTAAATGCAACCAATTATATTCTGACGGTGAACAGTGTAAAGGATTTCTCGGGCAATGCCATTGTAAACGGTACTGCCAATTTTAATTACTATATACCTAAGCAATACGATGTGGTGATTGATGAGATAATGGCCGATCCCACACCGCAGGTTGCCTTACCAAATAATGAATGGATTGAATTAAAAAATACAACAGCCTTTCCCATAAATTTACTGGGCTGGCGTATTGCCGATCTTACCGGGCAAAGCGGACCAATGCCCAATTTTATTTTACGGCCCGATAGTTTTGTAATTGTGTGTACAGCTACTGCGGTAGCATCCATGTTGCCATACGGGGTAGTTGTTTCTGTTACCAGTTTCCCTTCTTTAGATAATGGAGGCGACCAGATTTCTTTAATTAATGCCCAGGGAACTTTTATACATACCGTAAATTATACTGACAAATGGTATCAGAATGAATTAAAAAAAGACGGCGGCTGGACACTGGAAATGATTGATACAAAAAATCCTTGCAGCGGTTTTAATAACTGGCAGGCCAGTGTTGACAGCAGGGGAGGAACACCCGGAAAGAAAAATTCTATTAGCGGAAACAATGCTGACAATGCTGGGCCACGTTTATTGCGGGCCTACGCAACAGACAGTGTGCATGTTGTTTTGGTTTTTGATGAACCACTGGAAATTACTAAAGCATCGCTCAAAAGCAACTATAATATAAGTGATGGAATAGGGCAGCCACAAACAGCTAATGCTTTATCACCTGTGTTTGACAGGGCCTCTTTAACATTGAATACCCCTTTGCAACGTAGTAAAGTTTATACGGTTACTGTTACAGGAGTTACTGATTGTGTTGGTAATGCTATCGGTCCAAAAAATTCAGCTAAACTTGGGCTTGCATCAGCCACCGATAGTTTTGATGTAGTAATCAATGAAATCTTATTCAACCCAAAACCATCGGGTGTAGATTATATAGAATTGTATAACCGAACTACTAAAGTGATTGATCTGAAAAATATGTACATCGCCAACCGAAATACTACCGGAGCCATCAGCAGCATAACCCGGCTAAGTACCGAAACTTATTTATTGTATCCCGAAGAATTTATAGTGGTTACCTCAGATGCTTTTGTGGTTAAAAGAGATTTTATTGCATTAAATCCGGATGCATTTGCAGAAGTAAGCAGTACACCTTCTTACAATGATGATAAAGGTGATGTGATTATTTTAAATGAGCAGGGCAGGATTGTTGATGAATTGATTTACAGCGAAAAATGGCATTTTAAACTGATTGATAACCGGGAAGGCGTAGCATTGGAACGTATTGATTATAATGCGGCTACACAAAACCAGGATAACTGGCATTCTGCTGCCACAAGCGTTGGTTACGGCACGCCCACCTACAAAAATTCTCAATACCGGCTTGATCTGCAGGTACAGGGAGAAATAAAATTAAGTCCCGAAATTGTATCGCCGGATAATGATGGAATAGATGATTTTGCAACCATTGATTACAGCTTCCCATCGCCTGGTTATGTGGCCAATATTACTATTTTTGATGCCAATGGAAGAATTGTGCGTTACCTGCAGCGGAATGCATTATGCGGCATAAAAGACAGTTTTCGCTGGGATGGGCTGGGAGAAAAATTCCAAAAACTGCCGGTTGGTATTTATATTATTTTTACCGAAGTATTTAATCTGGATGGGAAAAAGAAGCAGTTTAAAAATACCATTGTACTTGCAAGGAGAAATTAACTTGTCCTCGTCTCTGACGAGGATGAGTTGGTTGCAAGTCTTTGACTTGTTGTTTGAGACTTAGTCTCAAAACCATCACATACTCGTCAGAGACGAGGACGAGAACTACCTTTCTTAACTAAAAATAATTTTTATGTCAGGAGACCGATACGTAATTTCAGATCAAAACGCCTGTTATTTTTTAACATTCACTGTTGTAGATTGGGTTGATGTTTTTATACGTCCTGTTTACAAACAAATAATAACAGACTCTTTAAATTTTTGTATTGAAAAGAAAGGGCTTGTTGTATATGGCTGGTGTTTAATGACAAACCATTTACATTTAATTGCCCGGGCAAAAGAAGGATATAAACTTTCTCATATCATCCGGGACTTTAAAAAATTTACAGCAAATTCTGTTTTAAAAGCAATTGAAAATGAACCCGAAAGCAGAAAAGACTGGATGCTTTACAGATTTGAATTTGCCGGGAAATTTATGAAACGTATTGAAAAATATCATTTCTGGCAGGATGGTAATCATGCCATTTACCTTGATCCGCATAAGCCGGAAATGATAAAGCAGCGGTTAAACTATACACATCAGAATCCTGTACGGGCAGGCATTGTAGAGAATGCAGAAGATTATTTATATAGTTCAGCAAGGGATTACTGCGAAAGAAAAGGATTGGTGCATGTTACGCTGATTTGAGACAAAGTCTCAAGACCAAAGCATCCTCGTCAGAGACGAGGACGAGAAGCAACAAGAAGCAGAAATTAACCGGATTCAACTTCTATAATCAATCTTTGCAAAAAACTAAACCAATCAGAAAACCGCTTCATCAATGTTTTTAAAATTGTTCATATTTATTTTGTTCGTTTTTATTTTTTCATTATCTGTAGCCGCACAGAATAATGAAACCAAGATCAACTTCAAACCTGTAGATGATTTTGCCAGAACGGTAAAATATAACGGCGACTTACAGGAACTTACCAACACACTTACAACGCCATACCCAGACACCGTTTACAAACTAAGGACCATATTTATCTGGATAGCCGACAATATTGAATACGATTACAAACTGTTTAACAGCGGCAGCAATGAATGGAATCATTTTGAATGCTCCGGTAGCAAAGCATCCTGTGCACAGGCCCGTGCAGATTGGGAAAATAAATTCCTGGAACATGTATTGGATAAAAAGAAAGGAGTATGCAGTGGTTACGCAAAGTTGTTTAAAAAAATGTGTGAAATGGTGGGTATTCAAAATGAAATGGTTGATGGATATGTGAAGAAAACCCCTTTTCAGATAGGACTTGCATTAAGTGTGAGCCATAGCTGGAATGTTGTAAAGCTTGACGGAATAAATTATTACTTTGATGTTACCTGGGCTGCGGGCAGTTGCCCGCCTGATGAAGAAACGGGCAAGCTGCTGGATTTTGTAAAGCGTTACCAGGACTTTTACTGGCAAACACCAAAACAAAAATTTATGCGTAACCATTTTCCGAGGGATGAAAAATGGATAGCAGAAACCGGTTACACAAAAGAACAGTTCTTTAATGCGCCTTATTTTTATCCGAATGATCTGACAAAAAATATTGAAAGTAATGCTCCGGACAGCGGAATAATAAAAGTACGGATTGGAGATACCATACACTTCAGGTTTAAATTAAAAAACCCCATAAAAAATATACAGGTTAACAGCAACAATTATAAAAATGTAGAAATATCCCTTACTAATAAATCAGAATGGGCGAATAATGACTACCAGTTTGACTATGTTGTAAAAGAAAATTCATTGTACTATATCGAAATACTATTTGATTCGAAAGAAGGGGTAAGATATAAAGTGAAATTTTAAAAGTGATGCTTCTTATAAAAAAACGCCCCGCTTTTTTGCGGGGCGTTTTACTTAATTTTTTTCCGGATATAAATCACTTACACCGATTCTATTTATATCATCATCCAAATCGGGACGCTTGTTAAGATTGGATTTTAAAATAAAAAAACTACCGATTGCACAGGCAATTCCCAATAAAACACCGAGTATCAAACTATCTACGCCCAGAAGAACAACGCCAATAACAGCGCCAAGTATTTCAGCCGCAAACCAGCAAAGCACGGTGTATAATTTCCAGGTGCCTGGTTTTAATCCTTTTTTTTCGGCCAAAGCGCCGATGTTTTTTGTAAGAAAGATAAGAGCAATTATTTCCAGCATATAATTGTTTTAATAAAATAAAAACACGGGTTTATGCCTGTACCAGGTCAATATCAAAATTAACCAACTGCACAAATTCACTAAGCCTGGAATCAATATCAGATCTGGTAATTTCTTTCAGTCTTTCAGGTCCAAATTTTTCAACACAGAAACTGGCCATGGCACTACCAACAATAATAGCAGTTTTCATATTTTCAAAACTGATGTCTTTTGTTTTGGCAAGATGACCGATAAAGCCTCCGGCAAAAGTATCGCCTGCACCAGTCGGATCAAATACTTCTTCCAGCGGTAAGGCTGGTGCAAAGAAAACATGGTCTTTATGAAACAGCAGCGCACCGTGCTCTCCTTTTTTAATGATTAAAAACTGCGGGCCCATTTCCATAATAAGCTTGGCAGCTTTAACCAGCGAAAGTTCGCCGCTTAACTGGCGGGCTTCTGCATCATTCACCAGCAGCACATCTACTTTTTTCAAAACATTCTTTAAACCATCCATGGCAATGTCCATCCAGAAATTCATGGTGTCCATTACAATCAGTTTCGGACGTACTTTTAATTGGTTGATCACACTCAATTGAATATCCGGGGCAAGATTACCAAGTATTAAGAACTCTGCGCCCTGGTAGCTGTCTGGCACAACCGGGTTAAAATCTGCCAGTACGTTCAGGTCGGTAACTAATGTATCCCGGCTGTTCATATCCAGGTGATACTTACCACTCCAGAAAAAAGATTTTTTATCCTTTACAATTTCCACACCTTCCAAATCTACTCCACGTTTTTTCATTTCGTCCATTTCTTCCTGTGGAAAATCATAACC
>JBBQLS010000128.1:0-10244 GCA_038328115.1 Chitinophagales bacterium | reverse complement strand
TGTATCGTGGTTAAAAGCATCAAAATCAAAATCGGGCATCAATTCTGTTTTTACATAATCAACGGCTTCGCCCAATCCTTTTATAAATTTATTAAAATCTTCTTTATACAAAAAAATCTTATGCCTGTCGTACCCGTCAGAATCAAAACGCTTACGGCTTTCAGTAATGGTTAAGTAATAATCGTTGCCACGGGTTTCTCTTACATCAAAAAAGTAAGTTCTGCGTTTTCCGGCCCTGATGCGTTTACTGTAAACGCTGTCCATTTTTTTTTCGTTGTTCTTTTCGTTATTTTCGTACTCCACTGTTTAATTTAGTTTTAGTTTTAACGGTTACCCTTTTTAGGTGAAGCAAAGATAAAATTGTTTTCCATTCTACAAAATATATGATTGATTATTTGGGTTTTAGATTTTTTAGGGTTCCAGACAGGACTTGTTTACACATTCTTATCCTGCTCCTGCTGCCTTTTGTACATGTCGGCGTAATATCCATCAAGAGCCAGTAATTCGGCATGAGTTCCCTGCTCTACAATTTTGCCATTATCCAGCACTATTATTTTATCAAAATCAAATAAGGCAAAAATGCGGTGGGTTATTATGATGGCGGTTTTATTTTGTAAAAACCGATATAAGTTACCAAGAATTTCGTTTTCTGTACGGGCATCTACAGCACTCAGGCAATCATCAAAAATTACAATTTTAGGATCTTTTATTAAAGCCCGGGCAATAGAAATGCGTTGCTTTTGCCCGCCACTGAGTGTTACGCCACGTTCGCCTATCAGGGTATCGTAACCATGTTGAAATTTTTCTATTTCTGTATGAATACTGGCTTGCTTTGCCGCCACAATCACGTCTTCATCAGTTGCATTATCCATACCAAAGCGGATATTATTCCGCACTGTTTCACTAAATAAAAAAACATCCTGCGGCACATAGCTTATCTGGCCTCTTAAACTATGAATATCAAACTTATTAACAGGAATACCATCATAGGTAATGATGCCCTGCTGCGGCTCGTACATGTGCAGCAGCAGTTGCGCCAGGGTTGATTTGCCAGAGCCTGTTCTGCCCACTACAGCTATCTTCTCACCTTTATTTATTTGTAAAGAAAAATTCTTTAAGGCATTGATACCGGTATGCGGATACACAAAATCTACATTGGTAAGGCTGATGTTTCCCCGCAAAGCATTGCCTACAGGCTCTTGCTGGTTTTTTATACCGGGTTCAGTATGTAAAAACTCGTTTATCCTCCGTTGAGAAGTTACTGCACGCTGGGTCATACTGGCTGTCCACCCAATGGCGCTAACGGGAAAGGTGAGCATCTGTATATACATTACAAACTCGGCAATTCTGCCTACGCTGGCATCGGGCACCTGGTTAACCACATCTAAAGCACCAACCATTATTGTAATTAAAGTACTTAAACCAATCAGCAATGCCATGCTGGGAAAATAAATGGCTTCTGTTTTTGCCAGGCTCAAGGCATTATCGCGGTATGCCTGGCTGTTTTTGTTAAAAAAGCCCATCATGGCTTTTTCCTGCACAAAAGATTTTATAACCCGGATGCCCGAATAAGACTCCTGAGCATTGGTGGTGAGATCGCTTAATAGCGATTGCACCCGTTCACTTTTTTTATTGATAATGGTATTTACAAAATAGATGGCAATGGCCAGCACCGGCAAAGGTGCCAATGCAACCAGTGTTAATTTTGGACTGGCCTTAAACATAAAAAATACACTAAAACCCAGTACAGCAGCAAGGTTGATAAAATACATGATGGCCGGCCCCGTGTACATGCGTACTTTACTCACATCGTCTGCAATGCGGTTCATGAGGTCGCCGGTGCTGTGGGTTTTGTAAAAGTTGGTATCTAATTGCTGGTAGTGTGTAAATATCTCGTTCTTCTGGTCGTACTCAATATGGCGGCTCATTACAATAATGGTTTGCCGCATCAAAAACATAAAAAACCCGCTGATGATGGCAATTACAAACAAGGTAATGCCTGCATACAGTATTTTGCGGCCAGGGCTTTTATCAAACTGCGCTATCACCTGCTTTACTGCAAAATCGTAGGTCTTCTCTCCTTTTTTAATATCGGTGCCTTTTGCGCCAGGCGATTTTATAGATTCAACAACCGTGTTAACAACATAACCCGTTATTTGCGGCGCCAATATGCGGAAATAGTTGGTAAGTACCACAAATACAAAGCCCAGTATAAAATGCCAGCGGTACTTCCAGAAATATTTATTGAGAGAGGAAAGTTGTTTCATTGATGGCGCAAAGGTAAAATAAAACAGGGCGTAAAAAAGCGAGAGGGTATTATATTGCCGCTACCGGCAAAAAACTGCTGAAACTGCTGGCATAAATACGAGATTAAAGCCGGTAACGCCAAGAATGAGTACCAGACGTTTTACGCAGTTACCCCTTTCGGAAGGGTATTGAATGGCCTTGCAAACTGGGTAAAAGGGCGTAACCTAAGGGGTATAATTGGCCTTTCCAAAGGGTATAAAGGGTCTTCCGAACGGGTATAAGGTTATAAAGGGGGTAAATGCCAGTATGTAGCAGATGCGTAGTGATAATATTGTTATTTGAAGCCAGGATGCCGACGATAAAACTATCAGCGGCAGCAATAGATAAGCCATCCTAAACTTTTGAGCTTTTGTAGTTTGGTCTCCCGACCAACGACGATTTTTAATTAAACTGTTTCATTTTTTTGTTGCAGTGTGCGGTGCTTTTTCGCTGTTGGTCAGGAGACCAGACGGCGGCGTTTGCGGGGTGGCAGTGGGCTTCGGGATAATAAGTAACACCCACGGCGGCAAAAAAAAATATAACGGTTGGTGGTACCAATCTATAGAAAACGACTCCTCCACAATCTACACTTAGATGAGAGTTCGTCATTGGTATGTGGTACAAGTGAGTGACACAACGATGATGCCATGGAAAACAAATGCTTGTCCCCAAAAAGCTCCAACTGGCGAGGATACGCAGCCGCACAAAAGCCATGCTGCATATCTTCGCCAGTAAGCGTAAAATAAGTTTTAAAACTGAAAATAAATAAATGAACTGCCACTCTCCTGGCTTAATATAAGCAGCAGCAGCAGGGCCGACCATATTAGCCCCAACAACCACCAGGGTAATTTTTCAGCAACTACCAACACTTTTGTATCCCTCATAAACCAATGAAAGATGACTACAAAAAAGATGATGACTGATATTTTTATGATGCTCATGCTGTTTAACAACTGGTCTGCTTTGGGAATATTATAAAACATGGCAGTTAATATGTGCCAGGCAGATGTAAAGTCTGGGGCACGGAAGAATACCCAGGTTACATTGATGAGGAAAAAAGTGAACAATGCCAGCATGAAATTGCGAAGATTCTTCTTTTTAAAAAGTTCTGGTACGGCCCCCAGCACGCCTACCTCACCTGCAGGGGTTATAGCTATGGCTTTTACTTTATCGTGCCGGAAGTCGGCAATCATTTTTTCTACCCACAGGTAAAATCCATGTAATGCACCCCATACTACAAAGGTCCAGTTGGCACCATGCCATAGGCCGCCCAGCAGCATGGTAATCATTAAATTGATGTAGGTTCTGAATTTTCCGTTTCGGTTACCTCCCAGCGGAATGTATAAATAATCACGCAGCCAGGCCGAGAGGGTAATATGCCATCGTCGCCAAAAATCGGAGAAGCCGATGGCTGCATAAGGGTATAAAAAGTTTTGAGGTAAAATAAATCCCAGGCTTAATGCCACGCCCACGGCACAGGTTGAGTAACCGGCAAAATCAAAGAATATTTGTCCGGAAAAAGCCAGCACGCCCATCCAGGCATCAAGGGTACTTACGGCTTTATGCGCATTAAACACCGTGTTGGCTGAAGTTGCTAACATGCTGTCGGCCATTACTACTTTCATAAAAAGTCCCAATGTTATCAGCAATAAACCCTGCATCAGTTGCTGCCGGTTTGCTGTTCTGGGCGATTCGAACTGAGGCACCAGTTGCGGTGGCCTTACAATAGGCCCGGCTACCAGGTGCGGAAAGAAGGTGACAAACAAAGAAAAATCGAGCATGGATTTTACCGGTTCGCTTTTTCTTTTATACATATCGATGGTATAACAGAGTGTAGTAAACGTATAGAATGAGATACCCGCCGGTAAAATGATATTGGGTTTGGCGGGGTGAAAATCAATGCCGACGAGGTTTACTAAATGGGTGAAATTCTCCAGCAGGAAACCCCCGTATTTAAAGAAACATAGCATGCCCAGGTTGCCAATAAGACTGATGACGAGCAGCAATCTTTTTTTGTGTTTGTTTTCCTGAGTGTACAAGGCCCGTCCCACAAAGTAGTCTACCACGGTAGATAGCCATAACAATAAAATGAATGGAGGGTTCCAGGCGGCATAAAAAACATAACTGGCCAGCAGCAGGTTTATCTTTTTTACTTTCCATGGTAAAGGCAGGTTATGCAAAACCAGCATGATCATGAAGAAAACGATAAAAGTATAGGAGTTAAAAACCATAATGGTAATTATTAAGCAGTTAAATGATGTTAGTTAGTTGAAGGTTTATGCGGAAACACCCATCCTTTTTCTTTTTGAATGATATCCACCAGATTGGTTGTGTAAATAACCGCATCGGATGGTTTTAAATGCGAAAATTCGGGACATACAAAATGTGCGGTAGCTGGATAATCTTCAAAATATACGCCGGGGCAACCAGTAGTGGCAAGCACCCTGTCCCAGTATTTATCCCTGGGATAACCCATTTTTTCTCCCATTAAAAAAGGTCCGCTTGATGGTGTGCGGATGAATAACACCTGCCCTCCCCTTGCTTTTATCTTATCAACATCTGCTTTTACTTTATTTAAAATAGAATCGAGTTTGGATCCACTTGCAGGTGGATCTTTCGTGATCTTCTTTACAAAGGCCCATACGCCTTTCATCTGGTTCTGCTTGTTGGTATCTGATACAAACTCGTCAGACATGTGATTCTGCCTGTCGAAGGAAGTGAGTTCAAACCCCTGTGGAAAATCGGGGAATACAAATACGCCTGGGCGACTTGGAATTTTAATACGGTTGATAAGGGCATTAAGTGAATAATAGTCTTTATCAAGAAAAACAAGCTGCGATTCCAGCAAATGGTTTACTTTAAAACTAAACCATTGCGCCGGGGTTCTTTTTTTATACCATTCAATTCTTTTATTTGGCTTGTCTAAATTGGGAGGTGCTGTTGAAAAAAACAAGATCTCGGTAACATCTATGACCAGTTTGCCGTTAAACCTCTTGTCATTGGCCAGATTATCCAATGTTGGAAGCGGTGAACTGCCAACACAGGATAGCTGTATCACATCATCGCCGGTTAGTTTTTTCCAGGTGGGGATGTCTACATCGTATTTGTTGCGGGAAGAGCCGATAAAGACGGTGGCTTTATCAGCCGGCTCATACACTTTATCCCGTTTATCTGCCCATAAACCCTCATCATCATCATAGGCGATGGTTAGGCCTGTACTTCGCAGGTAAAACTCCCAACTGGCAAGGGATACAGCGACCAGTAACAACGTCATGATACCGGCTTTTAGTAATGAAGAATTGTTCATTATTTATATAATTAGTTATCAAAAAAATACAAAATAAATGATTGCCTTAATAAAAAAGCCAGACCAATGCTGCCTCACATAAGCTTGAGTCTGACAAAATACTTAGAACAACCTGAAAAAAGGATATGGTTTTGGAAAATTAAGCTGATGTTAGTTCTGCAATGGAAATCCTGCTAAAAACAAACAGGCATTACCGTTAAAAGTTTCTGTCGGTTTAAAGATAATAGGCAGTTTTGATAAATCATAATGTTGCAGAAAAATAATTGTAAGAAAGGCAAAAAAAAACCTGCTTTAATATAAAGCAGGGTACAAATTTGTGCGGAGAGCTAGGGACCGCAACCGTTTCAATATGTGCCTAAAATACAAATAGTTATAAGTTAGTTTTCTTTTTTGCTAACCGAATTGCTAACTGATCAGTATGATTGTTGATGTACATAGCAACAACTAAAAAGAACTAAAATGCCTTAATGAAGTTAAGCATTTTGTACCATTTTAAGCAAGTTTGGAAACTATTTATTTTTGTTTTCATCAACGTTCGCAGGCAATACCCATGCCTTTGCATGGGAACTGAGCAGGCTTTGCTGTATTACAAATCAAGTATGTCTAATTCAAATACTTTTCTGAAAGCAGACTGCATATTGCGGATTTCTGCGTCGGTTAATTTTATAAATTGGTCACGCCTCCTTTTTGGAAAGATGCCCTTATTCTGGTGACGAAACATCATCATTAAATCCAGTTCTTTATCAGGCATATCTACAATCTGCTGCAGTTCTTTGCCAATCAGAAATTCATATAAAAGACCCATCTTCCTTGCATACTTTCCGTAAGGCGAATTTTCAATAAAGGCTATAATATTCTGTGCAGGAATTTTGATTAGCACAGCCCTCAGAAAATCCAGATTGGGCGTATCAAATTTTAGCGAAAATTCCAAGTGCAAGATGGGGGTGTCTTCTTTCGGGGTATATTTTATTCCATATACCTGTTAAATATTTCCCTTTAATGTTAGGCCTAGGGATTCATTATCTCCAATATAAGAACAATGAGCCAGCGTATGCCTCGATAGGTGGTAGTGTTCTTTCAGCCATTGGCTGCCTGCGGGTTTTATTTGCATAAAAAAATACTGTAAAATGAATAACCTGTAATGTAAAATACATATTTATTGGCATCAAATACTGTGAAATGAATATTCTATAGTATTCAAAATAGATGAGCATACTGTAAAATGTGTATTGTCGTTCTTAAAGAATATATATCCCTTTGATTTTACTGTTGGCAGAAATGTTTATGGAGCTTCATCTCCTAAGAAAAAATAAGTAGCTTTGGCTAAAAGGTTATATATGACTTTTACTGACAAACATATCGTTGAAACTTACTCTGGTCTTTTTGAAGGACTTAGCTCAATAAGCAAAATTGAACTTATTGAAAGCCTTTCTAAATCTTTAAAAGTTAGTAAAAAAAATAGGGAGTCCAACTTCTATAAATCCTTTGGTGCTTTTGCTTCAACTAAATCAGCAAAAGAAATAATTTCTGACATTAAGTTAAATAGGAAATTCAGGAAAAAAGAAATCAAATTTTAATGCCATATCTGCTGGACACTAATACTTGTGTATTCTATCTCAGGGGTAAACTGAATTTAAATGAAATATCAAGGATAAAGGAATAGACAATTTTTATATTTCAGAAATTACAGTTGTAGAATTACGCTTTGGAGCTGAAAATAGTGACAACCCTTCAAAATCTCATAAAGCCGTTGATGCATTCTTAAATGGTTTATCAATTATTCCAATCTTTGGTTGTATCAAACGTTACGCAAAAGAAAAAGTGCGACTTAGAAAACTTGGCAAACCTATGAACGACGAATTTGATTTGCTTATCGGAGTGACTTCTGTTGAAAACAAACTTACGCTGGTTACTGACAACACAAAACATTTTGAAAACATCTCTGGAATTAAACTTGAGAATTAGTTTATCCGTAAATAACATTTCTGATCGGGTTTTGTACAAGCGGGGCATGACGTTGTATCAATCGGCTGCAACTCGCTACTGTACTTCATCTGGGCTTGATTACTATTTCCCCGCCAGCACAAAGCCCCGCTCGTAATGTGCATTACCAAATCAAGTTAAATACCGCTACAGAAATTTTATAAAGCGGTCGTATTAAAAAGAGGAGATTTTGATTAAGTACCCAAAAACTCCCTAACGCTTTCTTTCTTCAAACTTGTGAAATCGCAAAACTAATCCACCGAGATAAAATCTCCTCTCTCCTTTTTGTATTTCTTTTTGATTTTGGCAAGCAACTTCCTGGCGGCACGTTCTTTACGGCCGGAGATATTCATCATGTGTTTTTGTAGAAATAACAATATGGTGGAGGATTTTTTGATTTACTCAGGAATTCGGACTTAATAAGGCTTTAATACGGACTTTGTCAGGTACTGAGTTTAACCTGTTATTATGAGAATGCAACTGCCATTCTTTCCTGTTCAGCTTTGGAGATACCATATTTTGCAGCCAGTTTTCGCCAATTTTTTACAGACGATTGGACCTGCTTGACTATTTGTTCAGCAGCATCATTGTTTAATCTGAAAAATTGCGCCACTTCTAATGCTAAATTTACATGAAGTGCATTGTCTTTATCTGAAATATTCAGGCTTAACCCTTTACCAAATTCATTTGGATTGATATCATATGCAGGAGAAAGCATCCATCCTCTGTCTGAAAGCAGAAAGCCATGATTTCTTAAATGATCATCTGTATTTTTTACACAGATGCTGAATACAATTCTACGCCATAATTCATGAAGATCTTTTTCGATATCCACTCCGTTTTTTGATATATATTCTACCATATCCAAATAGCTGGCACCTTCTGAACCTTCCCCGTCTGTATATCCCAGCAAGGTCATAGCCGATGCAAAATGAATGCGTTCGCCTTTGGCAGTTCTGTCAAATCGTTTTGTTAAGTAGGTATGATACCTATTATTAAATTGCAGCAACTTCCCTTCAGCCATGTTTAATCCTGCATGAACTGCTAATTCATTAACTACCATTTCCCAGGCAGCTATATCTTTTTCATCCAGCTTACTTGGAAATTTTGCTATCCACAAATTATTTTCCGCATCTACAACACTTGCCTTTGGCCTGGCACCGCCCAACGAGGAGCCCGGTGCTATTAACATGTTTATCCATTTCAAATACTCAGGATCGTCTATGTTATCTTCTTCAAATTTCAAACTGGCTTGCTCCAGTTCTCTTAAAGAAGTCCATGGCGGCGAAGCCATTTCTTTATTATCATTTAAAAACGGACCTTCTGCCTCTTGTTTAAAACGCAACGCTCCCATTCTGTGTGCATCATATACACCCAGTAAAAAATCCGACTCCAGTAATTTTTGGGGAAAACGTTTTTCCAACCTGGCTATTGCTGCTTCTCTCCGTTGCATCAAAACCCGGCCCCATCTATCAGGACATGAATCTAAAAAAACTCCGAAGTTTGTTTTTTCGCCTCTTGGATAATAAGCGCCGGAATATAACTGTAAATTAGGGTCAATCATTTGCGAAAAACCAGACTGAAGCCATGATTCTGTATATTCAAAAGAAAAAGATTCTTTACCTTTTGCCGGTGTAACTTTTAGCATACCCATTTGTGCCGGTTCTTCAAGACCTGCCCAATGAGCATAAACCAATATTTCCTTTTTTTCTGTTGCCATTTTAAGTGTCTTCTATTTTTTCTTTGGTGCCCTTTCCTTCACCGTTAATTCGGCATCCCGAAGTTTCCTACCCAGTATATCATCCTCAGCTACTTTTAATAAATCTTTTTCGAGGTTTAACACAAAAAGCACTTGTGCATAAGAGCCAATGGCTACGCCTGGATGACCTTTTTCTATTGAAAGTAATGTTGGACGACTGATATTTGCTCTTTGTGCTACCTGTTCTGCACTTAACTTTCTTCGCAATCGGGCCAACTTAATATTTTCTCCAAATTCTGTAAGAATTTTGGCGACACTTGGTAGTAATTGAGATTTAACTGATTTCATAATGATAATAATATTTTACAAATATACGCTTTTTTGTAAAATATTATTTACGTTATGCCATAAAAAACATCTAATACGCTGTATCTCAACAGTATAAAATTATGTACCCAGGCAGAACACATCCCTTTGCCAGGGCTTTTAGATACGTTAGAAGTGAAGGAACTGATTAACACTTTCTTCATCGAAGCCGGTAAATTGACAGAACTCTTTTACTGTTAGAAATGTTCCTCTCTCCTTTTTATATTTCTTTTTGATTTTGGCAAGCAGCTTCCTGGCGGCACGTTCTTTACGGCCGGTAATATTCATGATGTCTTTTGCATAAATGACTATGCGATTTGGGATCGTTTGCTGCATAAGTATGCACGTTCTGTACCGATGCTTTTTTTGTTGCCAATGTGTTTTTAATGTTGTGGTGAACATTGCAAAAATATAAAATATTGTGTAGCGCTCACTGATCAGCATAAAAGTTTTTGCAGTGTATTATTCATCATTAAAACAAATAAAAAAATGGCAAAACAAAAAGGTATAATTAAACTTGAGGGTACTATCGGAGTTATTACCTTCTACAAATAAAAGGATGGAATTTTGGCCAAAGTTAAGGGAGGAAAACCTGCAGATATA
>JBBQLS010000127.1:0-10332 GCA_038328115.1 Chitinophagales bacterium | reverse complement strand
CTGGAAGTTGTTGGTAAGAACATTGCAATGAACAAAGAATTTAAAGACGACGGAAAAAATCTTTTCTCTCACATAACTGTTGAAGAGCTGCGGGCCTGCACCACCTGCAATGCCTGTGTACAGGAATGCCCGGTTTCTATATCGCCGCTTGATATTATTTTAGAACTGCGCCGCTCCCTGATTATGGAAGACAGCAACGCCCCGCAGGAATGGAACGTTATGTTTGGCAATATTGAAAACAATTTTGCACCATGGAAATTCTCTCCGGATGACAGGGATAAATGGGTGGAGGAAATGGTCTGACGTCCCGTCTTTAATGGTCTGACGCCTCGTCTGACCATTGAAGCTGAGACAGAGTCTTAAGTTTAGAATTTGTAAAAAATATTTTTTGTTTACCAGCCAATATCCCTGATTAAGCAAAAGTGGCGACGCTCCGTTTAACATTAAATATTTATGAAGCTTTTATCTAAACTTGAAAAAAATCTTAACTGCAATCATAATTAAAGAGGTTGTATATTTCAATTTATAAAATGGATGTTTAATGTCGGGTACAGCAAAAGTTAAAACAAAGGGAAACATATTTTTGCGCATGCATCCCCTGCAAAGGGTTTTATTAAGCTTTGCAATTACGGTTATTGCTTTCATTATATTATGGCGCTACCAGGTTTCTACTATTGTTCTAATTGCGGTAATGTGGAATGTGTTTTCTTTGTCCTATATAATTACAAGCTGGATCATTTTTTTTACAAGGCCGGTTGCCGATATAGAAAAGCTGGCTAATAAGGAAGATGGCAGCAGGATCTTTGTATTAATCAGTGTTTTGGTAAGCTCATTTGCCAGTATGTTTACGGTATTAATGCTTATGCTGTCTGCAGATAAACAGCAAACCGGTAATGTCCTTTTATCCGTAACAGGTATTATGACTTCCTGGGTAATGTTGCATACAATTTTTACCCTGCACTATGCCCATCTTTATTATTCCAATCTAAAAGGCGATAACAAAGTTTCGGGCCTCGGTTTTCCGGAAGAAAAAAAACCAGACTATCTGGACTTCGCTTATTTCTCGTTTATAATCGGCATGACATTTCAGGTATCAGATGTGCAGATCAACAGCCGCCTGATCAGGCGCACTGCATTAGTACATAGCCTGCTTGCATTTGCTTTAAATACTTTTGTGGTGGCACTTACCATTAATTTAATAGCCGGGTTGTCTAAGTAAGTTTAAGAATTAAATTCTCTTTATTGGATTCACTAACACATATTGCATTGGGCGCCTGTATGGGCGAAGCCTTTGCCGGCAATAAAGTTGAAAAAAAAGCTATGCTGTGGGGATCTTTGGCCCAAAGCATTCCTGATATAGACTTTATTGCAGCATCCTGGTTAAAAACCAGCGAAAACTTACTGGCCCACCGCGGCTTTACCCATTCCATTTTGTTTGGGGTAGCAGCCGCTTTTTTAATGGCGTTTTTTGCAGAAAAATGGCATCGTCCGCATAATATTTCTTTTAACCGCTGGCTGGCTTTTTTTACTGCTGCAATACTCACACACATTTTTTTAGATGCATTTAACAACTATGGCGTCGGTTGGTTTGAACCGTTCAGCCATTACCGCATCAGTTTTAATGTGATATACGTTGCCGATCCGTTTTTTTCTATTATGCCTGGCATTGCTTTGTTCATGTTGCTGGCACTAAAAACATTCAGCAAAAAAAGAAAATTCTGGTGGCAGGCGGGTCTTGGTTTTTGTTTTTTATACCTGGGTTACTGCGTTGTAAATAAGATCATTATCGATCACGATGTAAAACAACTTTTGCGTAAACAAGAGATAGCATACAATACTTATTTTACCACTCCTGCGCCTTTGCAAAGCTGGCTTTGGTTTATAGCAGCCGGTACAGAAAGTGGTTATTATGTTGGTTACCGTTCTGTTTTTGATAAAAGCAATAAATTAAACCTGAAATACTTTCCCAGGAATGCTGCTTTACTGAACACCACTGAAAATAAAAAAGAAGTAAAAGAGCTTATCCGGTTTTCCAAAGGTTTTTACACGGTTGAGCAAAAAAAAGATACACTGGTTTTTAACGACCTCAGGTTTGGCCAGGTTATTGGGTGGCAAAACCCGGAGGAAGCATTTGCCTTTCATTATTATTTAAAACCTGATATTGATAATACATTGGTTGTGCAACGTGGCCGTTTTGCAAAATGGAACCGGCACTCATTTAATATTTTCTGGAAACGCATCAAAGGCGATGACACAAAATAATTATAATGCCGGTGAAAACAACCGTGCAAGCCTGTCGCCCAGTTTTAAATAAAATGCCCGGTTACTCCATTCTCTTTCATTTATCTTTTTTGCATGTTTTATATCTTCAAAAAATACAGCTCTTAGTTTTTCTGCAAATGCCAAATCATACACAATCGCATTCACTTCAAAATTCAGATCAAAGCTGCGGTAATCCATATTGGCCGTTCCTATCATAGATAATTTACCATCTGTTATCATGGTTTTAGCATGTACAAATCCTTTTTGGTACAAATAAATTTCTACGCCAGCTTTCAGCAAGGCATTGTAATTAGCTTTAGATGCAGCATTTACCAACCTGGAATCACTTTTTCCAGGCACCAATAGTTTTACCGAAAGCCCGCTGGAAGCAGCTATTCTGAGTGCATCCATAATATTGTCGCCAGGTATAAAATAGGGAGTGGTAATTATGATTTCTTTTTTTGCAAGATATATACCCTGCAATATTGAAAACAATACAGCAGGTTGTTCAGAGTCGGGACCACTGCCAACTATCTGCACATAAGTATCTTCTTTTTGCATAACCTGCTCTGCAAAATATAGTTTGTTTGCTTTTATATTCTGAACACAACAAAAATTCCAATCGCTTAAAAAAAGGTATTGCAGGTAATACACACCAGGGCCATCAATGCGTAAGTGGGTATCACGCCAGAATAATTTTCCTTTTTTATCATTGATGTATTTATCACTCACATTAATACCACCGGTGAATGCGGTCTGTCCATCAACAATAACAATTTTCCGGTGATTGCGGTAGTTAATGCGGTTCGCCAACAGGTAAAGATGAATTTTAGAGAACGGATATATCTCTATGCCTGCGTCCCGCATGCGTTTTTCAATTTGCCTCTTTATAGTTGGGCTGCCAAAGTCATCATAAATAAATCTTACCTCAACACCTTCCCTTGCTTTTTTTATGAGCAATTCAATAATAGTACAGCCAATTTCATCCTGCTCATAAATGTAATACTCCAGGTGAATATGGTGTTTTGCTTTATCCATGCATGCTATTAATTCAGGAAATTTTTCTTCGCCATTCAGTAATAATGTCACTTTATTAAAACGGGTCAGCGGGCTTTTTATATCTCTTATCAGCATGGCCGCCAATTCCGAATTTTGCATGTCAGCAGTCTCTTCTGGCTTAACAATAGCTTCGCTGTAATGAGGAACACTTTTTTTTAATTGCCGCAACAGGTGTTCATCCTGCGCTGCCTTTTTTGAATATAATTTTATCTTCCAGTAATTAATCCCAAACGCGAGGTAAAAACCAATTCCTATAAAAGGTATAAAAATGCAAAAAAGCAGGTAAGCAAGTGTTTTGGTACTGCTATGCGTTTCAAAAATTATTCTTAAACATACTAATAATAAAAAAACCAAATAGCAGATAAAAAAAATGAAGTTCCAATGCATAATAAAACTGTTCTTGTGCAGTATGGCAAAATTGCCAGCCCTTCTGTAATATAGATAAAACTATTATTATACGGGCATTTAAGTTAAGTACAATTACTTTTGTTTTAAACATTACAAAACATCGGCCATAACCTTGCAATGACAACTTTTAACAATAATTAAAATACTACAACATTACATGCTGCCTTCTCAACTTGATGTTGTAAATAATATTTCGTTACTTTAAAGACAATTTATATCATGAAAAAATTATTATTTTCGATTCTGCTTGGCCCCCTGGTATCCACCGCTCAAAACAACCAGCCCCGTTTTGAAAAAGACACGCTCTACACATCAGGCGGTTATAAAATTTATAAAGGGCAAATACTGCATCTGGGTATCGGCACATCAGATGCAGGATATTTTACCTTCATTAAATTCCATCCAACGCAGATCAAAAACAACACGTACACGTTGCAAAACAGCACCCTGCTTGTAAGCAGGCTACGTGCATACAAATATGCCGGAGCCGATAATAACAGCATCCGCATCAATGGCACAATCACTTATAAAGATGGCAAGCAGGAAGAGACTGATATTCTGATGAATTTTGAAAGGGCTACAGAAGACTATGATGGATTAGCAAGTGAATTAATAGTACCTGAAGCATATAAGGCTAAACGCATTCCCAGGGCGGCAGCACCTGAAACAAAAAAACAGGTAACGTTGGAAGAAACAAAAAACAAACCGGCACCTGCTGACATAAAAAATTTGCTGATAGCCGATGAAATAAAAAAACTGTTTGACCTTTACAAAGCCGGTGCTTTAACCAAAGAAGAATACGAAGCACAAAAGAAAAAATTATTAGACCGTCAATAAAACATCATGGCAACTAAAAAACCGCTCTGGAAAAAAGGACCGGGTAAACTTGGTTTTATGCAACCTTTGCTCGGCAGCTGGTTAGCCGAAACCAATTCACCCATGGGGCCGCTAAAATGCACCCGTATTTTTAAACCCGTGCTGGGCGGCAAATACATTGAACTGAATGCCCGCTGGGAATTTGGCAAAGGTGCCTACGAAGAACATGCCATTTATGGAGTGAGCGATGCACAGGTTTCGTTCTGGTCATATACATCTGACGGAAAAAGATCGGAAGGGCATGTTGCCGACGGAAAAGATGTGCACCCAGAAGCAATTTGCTTTGAAGCACAAATGCCCGCAGGACTGGCACGTATGGTTTATTGGCCTGGTGAAGATGGCAGCATACACTGGGCTGTTGAATCCAAAGTAAAGAAAGGATGGAACCGGTTTACCGAGCATCATTATCGTCCGTCAAAATAATTATACGCCCTAAATAATGTACTCTATGAAAAAGGTAATCATCATCTTATTGCTTTGCCCGTTCATTTCAAATGCACAGGAACGTAAACCCAGGCTTGAAAACGATACGCTTTACACCTTGAGCGGGTATAAAATTTACAGTGGCAAAATAATTGAATTTGCGAACGGGATGGAAAGATATAACCGGTTCAAATTCGTCTCGGTAAAAAACGGTATTCTTTCAACCTCCTTAAACAACTGTTCTGTAACTGTAAAGTCATTTAAAAAATTCTGGATTTCAGGGCTCGACAATGGCTATATTGTTTTTGATGGCTACTTAAAAAGGCAAAATGGTATCAGCGAATATATTGTTTTACAAATGGCATTCGACCGTGCAATAGAAAACTCTCCTGTTTTGCCCAGCGAAATAAAGGTACCGGATGAGTTCAGGAATAAATATGCAAGAAACATAGAAAGAGAAAAGCTGTTCCTGCACAATATCTACGGAGACAACGTGATAACCAAGGCTGCGTATACTGAAATGAAAAAGAAACTGGATGAACAGTAAACTGTTGTTTAATATTTCCCCATTCATTACACCCATTCCTGAAAGCTGATGCCTGAAATTTATAGCCCGTAATCTTTAATTTAGCATTGCTTAATCATTCCCCCTGTAACCGCCTGCCTCCCCATTGTACCGTTAAACATATTGCCCTGTAACAATAAATACTTTAAACCGTACTATTGTGATAGTTAAAACAACAAAAGTATAATCATGAAAAAAACAACACTGGCTGCAGTGCTATGCAGCATCGTATTCGGCACACAGGCACAGCAACTGTACACCCCACGTAATGTACAGGAAGCCTACAAAAAAGAAACCCGCAGTGCAGATGGAAAGCCCGGAAAAAATTACTGGCAAAATACTGCAGACTATGATATTGCTGTAAAACTATCGCCACCGGCCAGAACCATTACCGGCACGGAAACCATTGTATATACCAACAACAGCCCAACGCCGCTGCAGAACATCATCATGAAACTGATATTGAATATTCATGCGCCCGGCGCAGCCAGGCAAAATGCAGCATCGGCCGATTATTTAACCAAAGGAATCATCATTGATAAATACACCGAAAACGGAACAGAGAAAAAATTAAGAGATGCCAATGCTAATACCTCACTCAGGGTTCCTTTATCAACACCACTTGCCCCTAAAGCATCGATTACATTAAGTTTTGAATGGCACTATGATGTATCAAAAGAAAGCGGCCGTGAGGGAATGCTGGATTCTACTTCCTTCTTCCTGGCTTATTTTTATCCCCGCATTTCGGTGATGGACGATATTAATGGCTGGGACAGAATGATCTTTACTGATGCTCAGGAGTTTTACAACGATTTTAATAATTACAACCTCAGCATCACCGTTCCAAAAAATTACCTGGTTTGGGCTACCGGCGAATTGCAAAATATAAATGATGTTTTACAGCCTGCATTTGTTTCAAAATGGGATGCCTCCAAAACATCTGATAAAACCATCAATGTGGTTACGCTTGCCGATCTTAATGCTAAGAACGTAACCACGCAAAATGAAACCAATACCTGGAAATGGAAGGCACAAAATATTTCGGATATGGCGGCCTGCATCAGCGATCATTACGTGTGGGATGCCGCAAGTGTGGTGGTAGATAGTAAAACGGGGCGACGTTCAAGTGTGCAGGCTGCATACCAGAACAAGTCGGTTAATTTTAAAAAATCGGTTGAATACAGTCACCACTCGCTGGATTGGTTAAGCAATAACTGGCCGGGTGTGCCCTACCCTTTCCCTTCCAGTACAGTGGTAGAGGGCTTTGCAGATATGGAGTACCCTATGATGGCAAACGACAGCCACCAGGAGGAACCAGACATTCAGCGTTTTGTTGCCGAGCACGAAATTGCACATAGCTGGTTTCCGTTTTACATGGGCATTAACGAACACCGCTATGGTTTTATGGATGAGGGATGGACCACTGCATTTGAAAACCTGATTGGAAAAGCAGACCTGGGAGATGAAGGAGCGGATAAATTCTTTAAGCAATTCAGGGTTACCAATTGGGTGATGGATGCCAATGAAGAACACCAGATACCAATCATTACACCCGGCAATATATTGTCGGGCGCAGCACTTGGTGATAATGAATATGGTAAACCTGCATTGGCTTATCTGGGTTTAAAAGATATGCTGGGCGATGAGTTGTTCAGAAAATGCCTGCATGGTTTTATGGATCGCTGGCATGGTAAACACCCCATTCCCTGGGATATGTTTAATTCCTTTACAAACCTTGCCGGCAAAGACTTAAGCTGGTATTGGCAAAACTGGTTCTTTACCAATTACTATCCCGATATTGCTATAAAAGATTTAACACAAACAAAAAGCGGCTACAATCTTACTATACAAAATATTGGAGGTTTTGCCGTACCAACTAATTTAATAATTGAATACACAGATGGCAGCAAAGATAAAATTCATCAAACAGCAGGTATCTGGGAGAAGGATCAGAAGTTGGCTATTGTTGCTATTAATACCAATAAAAAAATACAATTCCTGAAATTAGAAAACGGGATTTTTATGGATGCTGATCCATCTAATAACAGTTGGGGAAAATCGGCCACTCCGGATTTTAACGCTGCGAAAGTAAAGCCTGAAGAACTTGATAAATTTTTAGGTGGATATGTATCGGATAAACTTCCAATTAAAATAACATTCAGTAAAGAAGGAAATATTTTAGTTGCAGATGTTACAGGCCAGGGTAAACTTAATTTAGTACAAACTGCTGTAAACAAATTTGAGTACACTGCCGCCGGTGCTGTGTTTGAATTCACTCCCGGTAAAACTGAATTTGTATTAGAACAGGGCGGAGGTAAATTCATTTTTACAAAGAAATAATATAAAATAGCTTTTGGTAAGATGGCCGGCCAATAAGGCCGGCCATCTTACTTTATTACCAACTAAAAATATAGAAGCAGCTTTTTACAACTTTAAATTATTGCATTGCATCATCAGTTTTACTTTTTTGAAAAGATTTGCCTGTAAAACTATAAGCCCACCATATTAAAACCAATTGAATTGGCAGTCGCAAAATGGCAACCCACAACATAGGATTGTTGTCACGTTTATAATCAAGCAGCATTTGTATATTAGCAGGAAAAACAGCGATCAGTAACGCTATCGCAGCCCAGGCTCCCAGCCGTCTGGTTTTAGTAAACAATAAAAGCAATGCACACAATACTTCTGCAACACCACTGATAAAAACCAGTTCTTTATGTAATGGAAGCCAGGGCGGCATTATCTGCAAATAAAACGCCGGGTGTACAAAATGATTAATGCCTGCGCCTGCATAAAACAGTATCATAATGTAAAGAGAAATCTTTTTCATTATTCAAATGTAGGCTGGCATGTTAACTTTAGCTGCATTATCTTTATCTGCCTTATCAATATTAAAATTTGCAGCAGCTTTTAACACATATCACTGCTTATCACAAATTAAGTACCGAAGCCGAAAATGCTTTGCAGGATTGCTTTACGCAGATCACTTTAAATAAAAACGAATTTCTGCTTACGCAGGGAAATGTTACCAAACTGTTGTCAATCGTTCCTCTTACTGTAGGTTTATGGAATGTAGACAAAAAAAACGAAAATTTTTTTTATGCTATGAGCTTTGTACTCAGTTTATTTGCAGCCATTGCTGTGTAGAAAAATACAAGATATATTAAAATAGCTAAAGAAAAGGGGCTGTTTTAGTTTTTTTACAGAATAGCAAAGAAAAAAAAATCCCACAAAGCCTCAAAGTACACAAAGAAAAATCTCAATTGATTATTTTCGCTTTGTGCACCTGGTGACTTTGTGGGAAATAAAAAAGATCCTATTTTTCTTTTGTTTCCAGTAATGTTTTCCAAATAAAAGCAGCAATTAATCCGCCAACAACTGGTGCAACTAAAAAGAGCCATAACTGGCTTAATGCTTTTCCACCGGCAAAAATTGCAGGGCCAATACTGCGTGCAGGATTTACAGACGTGCCTGTAATTGGAATAGCCACTAGGTGAATAAGAACAAGGGTAATACCAATGGCAAGGCCGGCTGTAGTCGAATTTCCTTCTTTGGAAGTAGTGGTAAAAATCACCAGCAGAAAGATACAGGTTAAAACAGCCTCGGTAACAAAAGCACCTACCATTGAATAATTCCCCAGGTAACCCTCACCCCATCCATTGGAGCCAAGGCCCCATTCACCCAGCTTTTCAAACCCTGCCCGACTGGATACAATCACATACAAAACACCGGCTGCTGCAATAGCACCTAAAATTTGTACTACAACATAAGAAGCTGCATCTTTTGCACTCATTTTGCCGGCAGCAAGCATTGCTATACTTATAGCCGGATTAATATGGCAACCCGAAATTGGGCCAATTGCATAAGCCATGGCAACCACCGAAAGGCCAAATGCAAATGCTATACCCAACAAGCCAACGCCAGCAGGGCCTGTGGTAGAAATACTAGAGACTACAGCAGCTCCGCAGCCAAAAAGCACCAACGAAAAAGTGCCGATAAATTCTGCAATTAGTTTTTTCATTTAAATTTTTTTAGTTAAGTTAAAAAAGCTTTGGTAAGATAATTAAATTTCTATAAAACTATAGAGCATAAATATTGTAGTAAGGGTTGCATGGCAGTTGCTTATTTAAACATATAGCAAAACAGCTGCTAACAACAGCTGCTCTTTATTCCCTTTTTAAAGCTGCCCTCTTTTTAGTACTTTTGCCATCCAAAATAAAGTGGACAAGAAAAATGGAATTGACTAAAAATTTTGAGCCTGCAGCAGTTGAAAGCAAATGGTATAAACATTGGCTAAGCCAGCGTTATTTTAACAGCAAGCCCGACAGCAGGCCGGCTTTTACCGTGGTAATACCTCCGCCCAATGTTACCGGCGTTTTACACATGGGCCACACGCTGAACGAAACGGTGCAGGATATTCTTGTACGCAAAGCCCGCATGAGCGGTTTTAACGCCTGCTGGGTGCCCGGTAGCGATCATGCCTCTATTGCTACCGAAGCAAAAGTGGTGAACATGCTTAAAGAAAAAGGCATTGATAAAAATAACCTGTCGAGAGAAGAATTTTTAAAATATGCTTTTGAATGGAAAGATAAATATGGTGGCATCATCTACAACCAGATTGAAAGATTGGGCTGCAGTGTTGATTGGGACCGTACAACTTTTACCATGGATGATCACTATTACAAAGCCGTAATAAAAGTATTTATTGATCTGTTTAATAAAGGTTTGATCTATCGTGG
>JBBQLS010000126.1:0-10342 GCA_038328115.1 Chitinophagales bacterium | reverse complement strand
AAAACTTTTCCTTTCTTGCTCATAATTTTATCTCCGCTGCAAAGATACTGAAATAGGTTTTGGGTTTAGAGTTATGGGTTTACGGTTTTGGGCATTTTTTGACAGGAGAAAATGAACGATTCTTAATAACTTTTACGGTTTTACTTTTCACTTTTAACTTACTTTGCAGCTATGCAGCAATATTTAGATTTAGTTAAACATATTATAGAAACAGGTACCGATAAAAGCGACCGCACCGGCACCGGAACCCGAAGCGTTTTTGGTTACCAGATGCGCTTTAATCTGGCAGATGGTTTTCCGTTGGTTACCACCAAAAAGTGCCACTTAAAAAGTATTATTTACGAATTGCTTTGGTTTTTGCATGGCGATACCAATATCAATTATTTAAAAGAGCACAACGTGAAAATATGGGATGAGTGGGCCGATGAGAATGGCGACCTTGGCCCTGTATATGGTAAGCAATGGCGTAGTTGGCAAGGTGCCGATGGGGTTGAAGTTGACCAGGTGAAAGAACTCATCCACACTTTAAAAACAAACCCCGATAGCCGACGCATGATCATCAGCGCCTGGAATGTGGCTGATTTGCCAAAGATGAAACTGATGCCCTGCCATTGTTTGTTTCAGTTTTATACAAAACCCCCCAACCCTCTGAAAGGGGAGACGAAGGCAAAGCTCTCATGTCAATTATACCAGCGTTCGGCAGATGTATTTTTGGGCGTGCCTTTTAATATTGCATCGTATGCTTTGCTAACGATGATGATTGCACAGGTTTGTGATATGGAGCCGGGCGATTTTGTACATTCATTTGGCGATGTGCATTTATATAAAAATCATTTTGACCAGGCCGAACTGCAGTTAACCAGAACACCGTTTCCTTCACCGCTGATGAAAATCAATCCTGCTGTAAAAGATATTTTTGATTTTAAATTTGAAGATTTTGAATTATTGAATTATCAAAGTCACCCAGCAATAAAAGCGCCTGTGGCTGTTTAACCCCCCCTAACCCACTGCCCTTCGGTTTCGCTCAGGATGAGGGGGAATTTGGCGTAAAATGGTTTAAGTAGCTTTGTGTTAGTCATGCATTCTAAAAAAGTAAAAAATAATGATAATAAGTTTATTAGTTGCAGCCGCAGAAAATAATGCCATCGGTAAAAACAACCAGTTGCTATGGAGTTTGCCTAACGACATGAGGTTTTTTAAAAATACCACCTGGGGCATGGCAGTCATCATGGGGCGTAAAACGTATGAGTCGGTTGATAAACCATTGCCTGGCCGTTTTAATATTGTTATAACCAGGCAGGCCGGGTGGAAAGCAGAAGGAGTAATAGTTGCAGGTGATTTACAAAATGCTTTATTAAAAGCTGCTGAAACAAATTGCAACGAAGTATTTGTTATTGGTGGTGGAGAAATTTATAAATGGGCGATAGATATTGCTGATAGAATTTACATTACCCGTGTGCATGCAAGCTTTGAGGCGGACACTTTTTTTCCGGTTATAGATGAAAGCAAATGGAAGCTAACTTCCAACAAAGATTTTGAAGTGGATGAGAAACATAAGTATGCTTATTCATTTCAGGTTTGGGAAACAAAATAATTGTAACTTTAAAATAAAAAATGCAGAAGCTAAAAGGTATAAAAGTTATCCGCAATAAAAGAGGTAAAGCCAAACAATTGGTCATTGATATTGATAAGCATTATGATGTAGTGGAAGATCTGGTGGATATAATTGAAGCAGAAAGCCGCATGAATGAAAAAGGATTTCTTGCAGAGGATGTATTTAAAGAAATTGAGGCAGGCATAAAAAAGAAATCAAAGTGACTTACATAATTGTTATCCGGGAAACAGTTAAAAAGGAACTCAGACAGATTGCTGCAGAGGATTACAAAAAACTAAAGACGATTATTCTTTCCCTGGCAGAAAATCCTTTTCCACATGGTTGTTTGAAACTGGAGGGTTTTGAGAGTAAGCTTTACAGAATCAGAAAAGGGGATTACAGAATTATTTATTCTGTTGAACACGAAATTGTTACTGTTACTATTCTAAAAATCGCACATTGAAAAGATGTTTACCGCAATTGATGTACTCTTCCTTTCAACTCGTAAAAAAATATCTGCATTATTGCCTCACCGCCTCCAACGGAAAAGGCCACGGCATTCATTCGCCTTTTATGTTTGATTTTATAAAGCATGTATTAAATGATAAAACTGCTTTCCCTGTTTATCAGACCATTGAGCAGCAACGAAAAAAATTACTGAACAATTCAACCGTTATAGAAGTAGAAGATTTCGGCGCAGGTTCCTCGGTTATCAAAACAAATAAACGGGTTGTGTCAGCTATTGCTGCATCATCGCTTAAGCCCAAAAAATACGCCCAGCTTTTGTACAGGATGGTAAAATATTATAAACCCGAAACAATTGTTGAACTGGGTACTTCGTTCGGCATCACAACGGCATACCTTGCTTCAGCAAATACCACATCAAAAGTTTTTACCTGCGAAGGATCCGGTGCAATAGCAGCCATAGCAAAGCAAAATTTTGAAGCCCTGCAATTGAATAATGTACAACTAACAGAAGGCGATTTTGCACAAACTTTATCTCCGCTTTTATCAAAACTTGCGAAAGTAGATTTTGCTTTTATTGATGGTAACCATCGTAAAGCACCTACTGTAAATTACTTTCATCAGCTGTTGAAAAATGCAACACCATCAACCATATTAATATTCGATGATATACACTGGAGTGCAGAGATGGAAGAAACCTGGTCTGCAATAAAAGAACACCTGGCAGTTACTTTAACCATTGATCTGTTTTTTATCGGTATTGTTTTTTTAAACCCTGATATTAATCATAAACAGCACTTTACAATCCGGTTTTAATTTTTCTTACATTTGCTTCAATTAATAGCTTATGATTATTGGCGTTTTAAAAGAACCATCTCCCGAAAAAAGAGTCTCATTGCTGCCCGAACATGTTATCATCCTTAAAAAATGGAATGTAGAGGTTTGCGTTGAAAACAATGCAGGTGTTACCGCTTTTGCAAATGACGAAAAATATGCCGAAGCAGGCGCAACCATAAAATCAAGAAGCGAAGTTTTACAAAGCAGCGATTTTGTATTGTCAATAAATACAGTTCAGCAATCTGAAATCGGCAATCTGAAATCTAAAATCATCCTCGGTGTTTATCAACCTTTATTTAATGCAGGGTTGATGAAAGAACTTGCCGAAAAAGGTTTAACCGTTTTCAGCATGGATATGCTGCCACGCACCACCCGTGCACAAAGCATGGATATTTTAAGCAGCCAGGCTAATATTGCCGGTTACAAAGCAGTATTATCGGCAGCCAATTTATTTCCAAAATATTTCCCCATGTTTATGACGGCAGCCGGAAGCATTCCGCCTGCCAAGATGCTGATACTCGGTGCAGGTGTTGCAGGCTTACAAGCCATTGCAACCGGTAAGCGCCTGGGTGCCGTGGTAGAAGTTTTTGATACACGCCCTGCGGTAAAAGAAGAAGTGATGAGCCTGGGTGCAAAATTTGTTGAAGTAGAAGGAGCCGCCGATGCCAGCAAAGCCGGTGGGTATGCAGTAGAACAAACGGAAGAATTTTTGCAACGACAAAAAGCTAAAATTGCAGAGAGCGTTGCCAAGGCAGATATTATAATTACAACCGCACAGATACCCGGCAAAAAAGCGCCCATATTAATTACTACCGCCATGATGGAAGCTATGAAAAATGGTTCGGTAATTATTGACCTGGCGGCGGCAACCGGCGGCAATACCGAACTTACAAAAAATGATGAAACGGTTGTTCATAATGGTGTAAGCATTGTGGGTAATTCTGCATTGTCATCAACCATGCCCAGCGATGCCAGCAAATTGTATGGCAAAAATATTTTGAATTTTTTACAGTTAATGATCAGTAAAGAAGGTGCCTTTAATTTGAATTTTGAAGATGATCTGGTAAAAGGAACCTGTGTGGTGCATGGCGGACAGATAACAAATGAAAGGGTGAGCCAGCTTTTGTAAGAACACGCCTCATGGCGTGTTCAGATTAATAAACGGTTTAAAAAAATTATTAAATGGAAAATATTCTCAACTTTATTTCAAACAACCAACAGATCATCTACATTGTAATCCTGATGATATTTGTAGGTATTGAAGTAATTGGCCGTGTGCCCAGCGTTTTGCATACGCCTCTTATGAGTGGCGCCAATGCCATACATGGTGTGGTGGTAATTGGTGCCATCATTATTATGGGCAAGGCCGAAACGGATAATTACCTGGCATTGATACTCGGTTTTTTAGCTGTGGTATTGGGCACTATAAATGTGGTGGGCGGTTTTGTGGTAACGGATAGAATGCTGGAGATGTTTAAGAAGAAGAAGGCCCCCTAAATCCCCCGAAGGGGGACTTTTATCTAAGCGAAATAGTAAAACATAAATGATAAAATATAAATTATAACATGATCTTCTCCATGTCCTCCCCCTTTGGGGGAGATAGAGGAGGCCTTATTTATGCAATCAAACATACTTACACTCTGTTACTTAATTGCTTCGGTAACTTTTATACTCGGCCTTAAAATGCTGAGCAACCCTGCCAGCGCACGTAAAGGAAATTTACTGGCGGCATTTGGTATGAGCATTGCAATTTTAGGTACCATCTTTTTATACACCTCCGAAACCGGTGAACAGCTCGGTAACTATCCCTGGATATTTGGCGGCTTATTAATTGGCGGAATTGTTGGTACGCTGGCTGCAAAAAAAGTAAAGATGACGGCCATGCCCGAAATGGTAAGCCTCTTCAATGGTATGGGCGGCGCCTGTGCTGCATTAATTTCTATAGTTGAGTTTAATCATCTCTCAAAAGAAATTGCCGAAGGCGCTGTAAGTGCCAATGCCGTGCAGCCAACTGTTTTAATTATTGTATTAGGATTGATAATCGGTTCTGTTTCATTTGCCGGCAGCATGATTGCCTGGGGCAAATTAAATGGTAAAGTAAAAGACCTCAGTTTTACCGGCCAGAATATTTTAAACCTGTTGGTGCTTGCCATCACATTGGCTGCAGGTGCTTACTTAGTGTATGATCCTACACAACATTTGCTGGTATATATAATTTTAGGTTTGGCACTTGTGTATGGTGTGTTCTTTGTAATGCCCATTGGCGGTGCCGATATGCCCGTTGTAATTTCCTTACTCAATTCCTTTACCGGTGTGGCTGCGGCCTGCGGCGGATTTTTATACAATAACAAAGTAATGCTCACCGGCGGTATATTGGTTGGTGCAGCAGGTACTTTGCTAACCATACTCATGTGTAAGGCCATGAACCGCTCCCTGCAGAATGTATTGATCGGTTCTTTTGGCGGCCACAAATCTGCAGCCGGTGCCAGCGGTAAAGACCAGAGTGCTTACAAAGAAATAAGCCTGGCCGATGCAGCCATGGTTATGAGTTATGCCAACAAAGTAATGATTGTACCCGGCTATGGTTTGGCGGTGGCGCAGGCGCAACATGTTTGTCATGAGCTGGAAAAAATACTGGAAGAAAAAGGTGTGGAAGTAAAATACGCCATACATCCAGTAGCCGGCCGCATGCCCGGACACATGAATGTTTTACTCGCCGAAGCCGATGTGAGTTACGAAAAACTGATGGAGATGGAAGATGCCAACGACGAATTTAAAACCTGCGATGTGGTACTCATACTCGGTGCCAACGATGTGGTAAACCCTGCTGCAAAAAACGACCCTGCCTCACCCATATACGGTATGCCCATTTTAGAAGTTGAACAGGCAAAAACGGTTATCGTTAACAAACGCAGTATGAAACCCGGTTACGCCGGTATCGAAAATGATCTCTTCTTTCAACCCAAAACAAGTATGTTGTTTGGCGATGCAAAAAAAGTGTTGCAGGATTTGTGTGCAGAGGTAAAAAACAGCCCCTCCTAACCTCCCCGAAGGGGAGGGATTATCGATTAAAAGATTGCGGAGGAGATTGTGTTTTTCTTTTTTTTGTTGTCCAGGCTTTTGTATCTTAATTAAGCTTTATTGGCGTCGCACTCTTGTGCAGAGAATCTTTATTGAGCATTGAGCGAAGTCGAAATGTTTTCTAAGCGTAGTTTTTCTGAACGATGATCTGGCAGGATTAAATAGATTTTGGTGATCAATAATTGCCAACCTTTCCAATCCCAACGATCCACCCAAATCCCCGTTCAGACAATGCGGGTTCCCCATATATTATTTTCCTATATTTGCTACCAAACCGTAGTAAATGAAACACATTCTCTCTGTTCTGCTGTTAGCTTTCATCTCTTTTAATTGCGAAAGAAATGCCCCCGACCCTGTACCACTTTTACCATCCGTTACTACGGTTCCCACAACTTCGGTAACTGCTAATACTGCATTAGCCGGTGGCAATGCTACTGCTGGCAGAGGACCATCAATAAGCGCCCGTGGTGTTTGTTGGGGTACAGCAACCAATCCTGCCATAACCGGAAACCACACTGTTGACGGTAGCGGTGCCGGCATATTTGCAAGCCCCATAACCGGCCTTACAGCAAACACTACGTATTATGTGCGGGCTTATGCTACCAACATGGTAGGCACCAGTTATGGTAATGAAATAAGTTTTACCACTACAACATCTACAACTGCATTGCCAACAGTAACAACTACTGCAGTAACTGCTATAACTATGACAACCGCAACAAGCGGCGGTAATGTAACTGCTGATGGTGGTGCAACCGTAACAGCCCGTGGTGTTTGCTGGAGCACCACTGTAAACCCAACCATTGCTTTATCAACCAAAACAACTGATGGAACCGGCACCGGCATATTCACCAGTGCCATAACCGGTTTAACAATGGCAACAACTTATCATGTACGTGCTTATGCAACAAATAGTATTGGCACATCTTACGGTGGCGATTCTACCTTTACCACCGCAGCAACTACAACCATACCAACCATTACAACAACAGCCGTTACTGCAATAACCAATACCACAGCAACCAGCGGCGGCACAATAAGCACCGATGGTGGTGCGCCCGTAACAACCCGTGGGGTTTGCTGGAGCACAACAGCAAATCCTGATGTTTCATTATCAACCAAAACAACCGATGGTACCGGCATTGGTACATTTACCAGTGCCATAACCGGACTTACAGCCGCAACTTTATACCATGTGCGTGCTTATGCAACAAACAGTGTGGGTACTGCTTATGGTAACGATGTTAGTTTTACTACAACATCATCAACACCGGATGTGTATGTGTCGGGGGTTGAATTTGGTGGTACTGAATTCATTGCCAAGGTTTGGAACAATGGAGTACCAACTTCATTAACCAATGGAGCTAATGATGCCTTTGCAACTTCGGTATTTGTGTCGGGTACAGATGTTTATGCATCAGGTTGGGAACGTAATGGGGTATTAAATATTGCCAAGATTTGGAAAAATGGAGTTCCTTCATCTTTAACAAATGGTACTTGTGGAGCCGATGCCTGGTCGGTATTTGTTTCAGGAACAGATGTGTATGCTTGCGGGCATGGAGCTACCTGCACCACACCAAATACTGTAGCAAACATTTGGAAAAATGGTACAGCTACTTCACTTACTAATGGGGTAAATCAGGGTGAGGCGCTGTCTGTATATGTATCGGGGTCAGACGTCTATGTTGCCGGATATGAGGAAACTAATCCTAGCATAGCAAATACTGCAAAAGTATGGAAGAACGGTGTTGCTACTGATTTATCAAACGGAATCAACAATGCTTATGCTTATTCAGTCTATGTTTTGGGTACAGATTTTTATGTCGCAGGATCAGAATCTGCCGGGGCAGGTGGTTATATAGCAAAGATCTGGAAGAATGGCGTTGCTATATCATTAACCAGTGGAGCAAATAATGCTGAAGTTTATTCAGTGTATGTTTCAGGTACAGATGTATATGCCGCAGGTTATGAGTATAACGGAACAAAGTCCGTTGCAAAGGTTTGGAAAAACGGAGTTGCCACTTCTTTAACAAATGGTATTAATGATGCAGAAGCTAATTCGGTTTTTGTTTTAGGTGCAGATGTTTATGTAGTAGGAGAAGAAAGTAACGGATCAAAATTCGTAGCAAAAATCTGGAAAAACGGTGTTGCTACTTCTTTAACAAATGGCAGTACTGATGCCTACGCTAACTCAGTGTTCGTAAAATAATCTCCTTATAACTTTCTTCCAAAGGTTCGTCTCAACCACAAACCTTTTTTTATTTTCATCAAATCAACCCACAAATATTTTTGTAGCAATTCGCCGCAGGCCAAATGATACATTTATAAAACAGTAGCACCGTTTGCAAAAAAGAATTTTAAATTTACTGTATGAAACCAAGATTATATTTTGATACATCTGTTTTTGGAGGTGTTTATGATGAGGAGTTTGAAGAAATTTCAATTTTATTATTTGAAAAAGTAAAATTGGGGCAAATTATATGTGTTTACTCCGATCTTTCAGAAACTGAACTTGAAAATACACCTGAGCGGGTTAAAGATTTTTTTACAAACTTACCAAAGCTGCATACGCAAAAGGTTGAAGTAACAGAAGATGCGTTTGAACTTGCCCAAAAGTATCTAGACGAAAAAGTAGTTGGGCAAACCAGTGCTGACGATTGCAGGCATATTGCAACTGCTACCATAAACCAAGTAGATTATCTGGTAAGCTGGAATTTTAAACACATTGTAAATGTATTTAAAATTCGTGGGTATAATGCCGTAAATTTACGTTGTGGCTATCCACCACTCGATATACGTTCACCAAAAGAAATAGTAAACAATGAAGACGAAGATTAAAATAGAAAAGACTTTTGACACAGTAAAAGTGTTTAGAGAAATAAAAGAAAAAATTGCAAAAGAAACCGAAAAAATGACCTTTGCTGAGTTTAAAGAATACCTGAATAAGAACAGGTTAAACACTGCCAAATAAAATTTTTCACAAGGTTGGTAGCATACCAACAGTTATAATCGCAATGCTCCCTGCTTCTTAATAATAAACGGCATATCAGTTTCTTCGCCGCAAGGCAAATCCCCCAAAAAAATATCACCCAATTATTGCATATTTTATTTTTTCGTTTTATATTAGCATTCGTTCTCTTGTCATGATTTAAAAATAGAAAGAGCCAGGTATAGGGTGCCCGGCTTCTTTTAAATCCTCCCTTAAAAAATCCGTTATCCTTCTTTCAGAAAAACCCCTGTTCAGGCATATACATACAAATTAAAAATGAGTAAGGCAGGCGTAAAGCTTACTTACTGTTGTATTATATGTTCATCCTGCAGCAAATACTAAAAAACAATCCTAATTTTTGCTCTCCTGTGTCAGCAGGTGGGCAAAATACTTATGTATTTTTACCACGGTGGGAATTTTTATCCAAATCAGGCCTGTTTTCGTTAGTTTTTATATGCTTTTATAGCCACGGAGCAGTAAACCCATTGTCTTTATACCTCAGTGGAACTCACGGAGCAGTAAATCCACTGTCTTTATACATCCGTGGCGGTCACGGAGCAGTAAAGCTACCGTCTTTATACCTCAGTGGAACTCACGGAGCAGTAAAGCCACTGTTTTTATATCTCCGTGGCGCTAACAGAGTAGTAAAGCCACCGTCTTCATACCTCCGTGGCACTCACGGAGCATGCAAGACGTTTTGTATAATTACCCATGCCCGCCAAAGTATGCACCCTCCCTGACGATGCTCATAGCAATACATGTTACAGCATACATAAAATTTTAAACCAAATAAAACTCAACAGTATGAAAGCAAATAAATTTCAATACGCACCCGATGCAGATGCAACAGGCGCAGGGGGCGATGGCGGTAAAAAACCGGTACGCACCAAAACCATTCCGCAGGCCGATATAGACTTTAAGGATGTATCTGCTACCATAGCCCAAAACTGGCTTGCCAACCCAAACATTACATTAGTATGGAAAAAAAGTGCCGACTTTAATACCGAAGTGCAGGCATTTGCCGCATCGTTGGAAGGGCGTATAGATTCCGGTGCCCTGCGCCCCGGCCAAACATTTACCCTGCTGCAGTTAGATGGGCAGATAGATGACGCCGTTGGCGAGGTAAAAACTTATATAGAAGGAAAGTATAAAAAGGCAGGTGCACCGGCACAGTTTGCACGCTTTGGCCTGCCTAAAAGCAGCGCAGGCTATTTAATGAGCCGCGACCGCAATAACCGCAACGCCGCCCTTAACCAGATGATAAAAAGTATTGCTGAAGATGGTTTTGGCAACAATGAATTTGGCACTGCCTTCTGGACGGGTATAAAAACCAGTTACGAAGCCGCACTAAAACTTGCCAGCAGCACCACCGGCGA
>JBBQLS010000125.1:0-10422 GCA_038328115.1 Chitinophagales bacterium | reverse complement strand
TTTGCGGCGCACGGGTTAAAGAAAATTTTAACTGTTGATGATCTGCAGATTTTTGAAACTGCTGTCAGGTATCAGTTCTATCATGTATTTGCCTTATTGGCTGCGGGGGTTTTATATGCAGCATTTCCGGGTAAATTGCTGGCTTGGGCAGGTAAACTGTTTATTACAGGTATCATACTCTTCTCTGGTTCTTTGTATTTATTGTGCTATGTAAAATACAGTGAAATGCCTTTAAACTGGATCGGGGCTATTACTCCCTTTGGTGGCGTAGCCTTAATTGCGGGCTGGCTTTTACTATTTTTTGCAGTACTTAAACGAAATTAAAACTGCGTTACTTTCCTGCGCATGGTAATAAGAGTGCCATTTATATTTTCAATGTTAAAATCAGCACCAATATCTGCCATTCGTTTTTTCATATTTTTTAAACCATTCCCAAACTGCCTTATCTTTTCCAAATCAATTCCTTTGCCATTATCCTGTATATACAAAGTTAAGCCATCATCAACCCTTACTAATTTAATGCTTACTTCAGTCGCTTTGGAATGTTTTAGAATATTGTTTAATGCTTCCTTTACCACCAGGAAAACATTTCTTCTTATTTCACCAATAACCTGGATATTTGGAAGTTTTTCCGGTATGGTTATTTTGCAGTTGATACCGGTATCTTCAAAATATTCCAGCGCATAACTGCGTATGTATGCAATCATGTTTCCTAATGAATCATTACTGCTGCTCATACTCCAGATGATGGCATTCATCTTATTCAGCAGGTCGTTGGCCGAGGCCGATATCTTTTCAATTTCCGGAATTGGGTTGTTGGCAAGTTTGGCTTTGGCCAGTTCACTGTAAAGGCTGATGGTGGTCATACCTGCGCCAAGGTCGTCGTGCATGTCCGCACTTATCCGGTTGCGCACTTCCTGCTGTGCTTTCATTACAGTTAACTGTGTTTCAAAATCTCTTTTCTCGGCTTCCAGTTTTAAAGCTTCCTGTTGTTTAATACCATTGATCAGTTCAGTCCTGTTTTTATAAGTTAAACCCATTAGAAAAAAAGCCAGCTCAAATACAATACCCGTATTGTAATAAAATAGCGACGAAAAATAAATCTCTGTTGGTTTTATCTTTAGCAATAATATAATCAGTGATATTACTGAAAACAACACCAGCATAGCGTTTCCTGCAGCTATATAATTTAAAAGCCTGTTCTTTTGTTTAAGAGCGAGGTAAATAAATACAAGGCCTGTCAGCAGGATGAATATCTTCATAAAGTTTTCGAGATAATACTGGGGTATATAGGTTTTGGTAAAAAAATTCAAGAACGTATAAACTCCAAGCAGGAGCAACACAAACCGTTCTCCTTTCTTTAAGATACTGTCGAGCAACCTGTAATTTTCTTTTGTGTTTAAAAAACGCCTCGTAAAAATTAAGTAAAAAACTGTGCCGGTTACCAACAGGAAGAAATCCAGGTAACTATAATACAGGTAGGTAAAATCTGATGAGGACCTGCTCATAATGGAGTTTAAGAAAACCAGCAGGAACATACAAAGCGAATAGATGGCATTAAACATGAACTCCCTTCTTTGGCTGATAATAAAATTGGTGAACATAAACAGTATCATCATCAATAATATACCGCTTAAAACCAGCCCGTAAATTTGCTGATCTGTTTTATGCCCTGCATAATAAGTGGTATAGTGGTTAATAAAGGATTCACTGATAAATAAAGGGTTGATATAATTAATATCGTTTTTAAGGGGTTTTAATCTGAGCATAACATAGCCCGATTCTCCTGCAGCCATTGTTATTTTTTTATAACCCAAAATGCTGTCTTCGCCATTAACCAGTATAGGTTGTGGCTGTAGTTTGTACATGTCAAATCCTGTAAAATACGAACCGGGGTTTATGTAACCGGTAATATCATTTTCGGAATTATTATGGAAGGGAATTTTTAAATAAAAAGTACAGGTGATCAGTTCGGGAGAGAGATTTTTGCGGGCGTTAAAATCCCTTAAAGGTTTAAATGGCTTTTGTAAAACTTCGTCCGGCGAAAGCGAAGAGCTGCTGTCAACATATATAAGACTTATTTTAAGCAGGCTTTTTACTTCAGTTATACTTCCAATTGACAGGCTGCTGCTGTCTGTAACAACCTGGGCCTTACAAAAGCTTATGGTAAAATAAAATACAAGCAGTATTGCAAACCGTTTCAATAGGTAGAAGTTTTATCAAACGTACACAAATTCATTGAGATCACATATTTCATATCCATTTTTTTGAGTGCATTTGAAGTAATGGTTTTCTATATCTTTGTTACTCATGGCAAATAAATTGAAAACTGCAAAAACAAAGGCTCCGGATCCTGAAAAGTTAAAACAGGAAAAAGATGAAACCGTGGAGGTGAAGCAATTGCTTAAGGATGATCGAACGCATAAGATTGCCGGCAGTATTTTACTGTTGCTTGCTTTTCTTTTTTTTACAGCTTTTACATCTTACTTATTTACCTGGGGCGAAGACCAGGACAAGTTCAGCTTCCGCATGTTGCTGGCCAACGATATCAAGGTTCAGAACCTGCTGGGTACTTTTGGGGCATTTATTTCTGAAATATTTGTGCGCCATGGTTTTGGAATTGCTTCCTATCTTTTGTGTACCACATTTTTTGTGGTTGGTATTAACCTGTTTTTTGGCAAGAAAGTGTTTTCTATTTTCCGCAATATAAAATACCTCATTGTTGGCCTGCCTGTTCTAAGTGTGACTGCAGCAGCCATTTTCCAGGGCAATCCATTTCCGTGGGGCGGTGCTGCCGGCGATTTGATGCGGGACTGGATGTACAAAACCATTGGGGAGATTGGTACTATTGCAGTACTGGCGGTGGCGGTATTATCATATGTTATCTGGCGCTTTAATCCGGTATTTAAGTTACCTGCAAAAAGGTCTGCAGCACTGCCGGCCGAAGAGATAGTGCCGGCTGAAGAAGAAACAGATGAAAAAATAGCATGGGCCGAGGATACAAAACCTGCAAATGGAAATTCAAAAGAAGTTGGGCCTATGTTAAATATTCCGGTGATGGAAAACACAGGGCTTAATCATGAACTTAACATTGTTGAAAAAGCAGAAGCAGAAATGATACCGGCATTGGTGGAAGAAAAAATAATTCCACCGGTTATTCCTGCTGCAAAAATTTTGGAATCAGAAAGTGATCTGCCATTGGAAATTAAATCGGTACCGGAAAAAATAGAGGAGGAAGAAAAACCAACCGCTGCAAAAGTAGCTGCCAGCAAACCTTACGATCCCATTTTGGATTTAAGAGATTATAAATATCCTACATTGGAACTGCTGGCTAACCATGGCAGCGACAAAATTGTGCAGGATGCAGATGAACTGGAGAATAATAAAAATCAGATCATCAACACGCTTAAGAACTACGATATCCAGATTCAGAAAATATATGCCACGGTTGGCCCAACGGTTACGTTGTACGAGATTATTCCTGCGGCCGGTGTAAGGATATCAAGAATTAAAAACCTGGAAGATGATATAGCATTGAGCCTTGCTGCATTGGGCATCCGTATCATTGCGCCCATTCCCGGTAAAGGAACTATTGGTATAGAAGTGCCAAATGCGAAAAAGAATATCGTTAGTATGAAGTCATTATTGGCTTCTGAAAAATTCCAGAACAATAATTTTTCATTGCCCATTGCCATCGGTAAAAAAATTGACAATGAAAATTTCATTGTTGACCTTGCCAGCATGCCGCATTTGTTAATGGCGGGTGCAACCGGACAGGGTAAATCGGTTGGTTTAAATGCGATTTTAGTTTCGTTGTTATACAAAAAACATCCGTCGCAATTAAAATTTGTTTTAGTTGATCCTAAGAAGGTGGAGCTGAGTATTTATAAAACAATCGAAAATCATTTCCTGGCAAAATTACCAGGCGAAGAAGATGCAATCATAACCGATACAAAAAAAGTGGTGCATACTTTAAATGCGCTTTGTATTGAAATGGACAATCGCTATGACCTGTTAAAAGAAGCTGGTTGCCGTAACATAAAAGAGTATAACGAAAAATTTGTTTCCCGTAAGTTAAATCCTGAAAAAGGCCACCAGTTTTTGCCGTTCATAGTTTTGGTGGTTGATGAATTTGCCGACCTCATTATGACTGCCGGTAAGGAAGTGGAAATGCCGATAGCCAGGTTGGCACAGCTTGCCAGGGCGGTTGGTATTCACCTCATCATTGCAACGCAAAGGCCATCAGTGAATATTATTACGGGTACAATTAAAGCAAACTTCCCTGCCCGTATTGCTTTTAAAGTAAGCAGTAAAATTGATAGCCGCACCATTTTAGATGCCGGTGGCGCAGAGCAGTTAATTGGTAAGGGAGACATGCTTATAAGCTACAATGGCGATATTGTGCGTTTGCAATGTGCTTTTGTAGATACTCCTGAAGTTGATAAGATCGTTGACTTTATCGGCGACCAGCGTGGGTATCCACAAGCATTTTTATTGCCCGAGTACATTGATGAAAAAGAAATGGAAGGAAAAGATTTTGACCTGAGTGATAAGGATCCTTTATTTGAAGATGCAGCCCGTTTGATTGTTGCCAGCCAGGTAGGCAGCACGTCTCTATTGCAACGCAGGATGAAACTGGGTTACAACCGTGCCGGCCGTTTGATGGATCAGTTGGAAGCCGCAGGTATTGTTGGAGGCAACCAGGGCAGCAAAGCAAGAGATGTATTGGTAAAAACAGAAGCCGATCTGCAACAGATGTTAGACGTGAATCGTGATTAGGGAGTGGTGAGTTGGCGCATCCGGTTCTCTCGCCTCACAATTCACTACTGATCATTCACCACTCACGATTCACCATTCACCATTCACGTTTCACTATCATGTCTAAATTTTTATTTGTTGGTTTAGGAAATATTGGTGCCGAGTATGCAAATACCCGCCACAACATCGGTTTTGATGTAATAAATGCCTTTGTATTAAAGCATGGCGGCAGTTTTAAGGTTGACAGACTGGCTTATACAGCCGAAGTAAAATTTAAAGGCAGGCAAATCGTTTGTATTTGCCCAACCACTTTTATGAACCTGAGCGGCAAGGCATTTAAATACTGGTTTGATAAAACCAAAGTTCCGCTTGAAAATACGCTCACTATTTTAGATGATCTTTCGCTGCCACTTGATAAATTCCGGCTGCGGCCAGGTGGCTCCGCCGGAGGGCATAATGGTTTAAAAAGCATTCACGAAGTCATAGGTACCGACAATTACCCCAAACTGCGTTTTGGTATTGGCAATAATTACCCAAAAGGCATGCAGGCCGATTTTGTTTTAGGCAAATGGCTTAAGTCAGAAGAACCAACGGTACTGCTTAAGGTAGAAAAATGCCTGGAGCTGATGGAAAGCTTTGTAGTTGCGGGTATTGAGCAGACTATGACTATGTTCAATAACCTCACTGTAAAACCCTGAACATTTAATTTTCTCTGATTCCATAACATATAGTTGGTTCTTTTTAGCCATTTGACTATATTCGTGTTGTAACCTCAATACCTAAAAAGACGATTAATGAAGATTATTTGTGTAGGACGTAATTATGCCGACCATGCTAAAGAGTTGGGAAACAGTATTCCGGATGAGCCGGTAATTTTTATGAAGCCGAAAAGTGCTCTATTGCAGGCACATACTCCATTTTATTACCCTGAGTTTACAAACGAACTGCATTACGAATGTGAAATTGTTTTACGTGTAAGTAAAAACGGAAAATACATCCACGAAAAACATGCCGGCAATTATTACGATGCAGTTACGGTTGGTATTGATTTTACAGCAAGGGACCTGCAGGATGAATTGAAGAAGAAAGGCCTGCCGTGGGAAAAATCAAAAGCTTTCGACAATTCTGCCCTGGTTGGAAAATTTATACCGGTAACACCTGATTTTAACCGTAACAGTATAAATTTTTCTTTATTGAAAAATGAAGAAAAAGTGCAGGAAGCCAATTCTTCCCAAATGATCTTCAGTATTGGCCGTATCATTGAAAATATTTCTAATTATTTTTCACTCAATATCGGTGACCTTATTTTTACAGGAACGCCTGCCGGAGTGGGCGAATGCGTAACAGGCGATGTGCTGGAAGGCTTTATTGAAAAGCAAAGCCTTTTTAGTGTTGAAATAAAATAGCAACCTGCCAGAACATAGTTTATTACTGTAATTGAACCGCTGCATTAATTGAATCAGCGGTTTTTTATTTATACCTTTACACACATTTTTCATACACTTCTTTGCTATATTAAATGATTGACACAGATATTTTATTAAGAGCCTATAAATTAATGTGTACGGCTAAAGCCATGGCTGATACTTATGAAGATAACCGGCCAATATGCAAGTATGTACATTCTACAAGCCGCGGCCACGAAGCCATTCAACTGGCAACAGCTTTTCAATTATTGCCCTGCGATTTTGTAAGCCCTTATTACCGTGATGAGAGTTTGTTGCTGGGACTTGGCTTTTCGCCATACGAATTAATGTTGCAGTTACTTGCCAAAGCCAACGATATTTTTACAGGTGGCAGAGAATATTATTCGCATCCCAATTACAGGGGCGATGATAAGCCCACCATTATACATCAAAGCAGTGCAACCGGTATGCAGGCCATACCTACCACAGGCATTGCACAAGGAGTGAAATTTTTAGAAACACTCAAAAAAATGAATTTTGCAACTTCAAATCAATCTTCGCAAATTTCTTCTCCATTTCCTCCCCTTTCGGGGGAGATAGAGGGGGCTGTAGTGATCTGTTCTCTCGGCGATGCCTCCGTAACCGAAGGAGAAGTGAGTGAAGCTTTTCAGTTTGCTGCATTGCATCAGTTACCCATTATTTTTTTGGTGCAGGATAATGGCTGGGGCATCAGTGTATCATCTGAAGAAGCCCGTACAACCAATGCCAATGAAATGGTAAAGGGCTTTAAAGGCATCAAACGCATCAGCATAGATGGCAGCGATTTTTTACAAAGTTATGATGTGATGAAAAATGTGGTTGATGAAGTAAGAAAAGAAAGGCATCCTTTTTTAGTACATGCAAAAGTTCCTTTGCTGGGCCACCACACCAGCGGTGTGCGTAAAGAGTTTTACAGAACAGAAGAAGACCTTGCAAAACATTATATGGATGATCCGGGTCCTAAACTCGGGAATAAGTTATTGGAAATTGGTATTACTGAAGAAACATTAGCGCAAATAGAAAAAGATGCTGCTGCCGATGTTACCCATCATTTTCAGGGAGCAGTTGCCGCACCGGATCCAGATCCGTCAGCAGTCAGCGATTTTGTTTTTGCGCCAACACCGGTTACCAAAGAGCTTGGTGAAAGATCGCCTGCTGATAAAGAAAAAATATTAATGGTTGATGCCGGGCTTTTTGCTATCCGGGAAATTATGGAAGATTATCCCGAATCGCTTTTATACGGACAGGATGTAGGACGCAGGCTGGGAGGTGTTTTCAGGGAGGCCGCAACATTAGCGGAGCAGTTTGGAGATCACCGTGTTTTTAATACGGCCATACAGGAAGCGTATATCATCGGCTCTACAGTTGGCATGTGTGCTGTGGGCGCAAAGCCAATCGTGGAAGTGCAGTTTGCCGATTATATTTATCCGGGATTAAATCAACTGGTAACAGAAATTTCCAAGAGCTGCTATTTAAGCTGTGGAAAATTTCCGGTGCAGACTTTAATAAGGGTGCCAATCGGTGCTTATGGTGGTGGCGGTCCTTACCACAGTGGTTGTATTGAAAGTACGCTGCTAACCATCAAAGGAATTAAAATAGTTTATCCCTGTAATGCGGCAGATATGAAGGGGCTTTTAAAAGCGGCTTTCCTGGATCCTAACCCGGTAGTGATGCTGGAACATAAAGGTTTATACTGGAGCAAAGTGCCGGGTACCGAGGATGCAAAAATGACGGAGCCTTCACGGGATTATATCATCCCGCTAGGGAAAGGAAATATTGTTTTACAAGCTGATGATGATTGCGTTGACAGTGGCGAAAGCTGCTGCGTAATAACATACGGAATGGGTGTGTATTGGGCAAAAGCTGCCGCTAAAAATTTCCCCGGACAAATTGAAGTAGTTGATCTGCGTACTTTATTTCCTTTAGATGAAGCACTTGTTTTTGCAACCGTAAAAAAGCACGGCAAATGTTTAATATTGACCGAAGAGCAGCAGAATAATTCTTTTGCCGAGGCACTGGCGGGCAGAATATCTAAAGATTGTTTCAGGTATTTGGATGCACCTGTGGAAGTTTTAGGTGCATTGAATTTACCGGCCGTACCTATGAATGTTATTTTAGAAAAAGCCATGTTGCCCAATGCAGAAAAAGTTTCGGCACGATTAGAAATCTTACTCAACGCATAAGCATGAAATTCATCAGTTCTGTAATCTTCTCTTTATTATTTGTCAATGCATTTTCACAAATAAACAGAAAAGATTTTACCCAATACGTAAACCCTTTTATTGGTACGGCTTCAACTGATACCAACAGTTTATCGGGAAGTGTTTTTCCGGGTGCATGCATGCCCTTTGGCATGGTGCAGTTAAGTCCCGATGTATATGATGCGCCTGAAGATCCGGCATCTGCCTATAATTATAAAGAAAAAACGATTGTAGGTTTTAGCCATACCCATTTAAACGGAACCGGTGTGGGCGATCTGTACGATGTACTGGTACAACCCATTACTGGTATGCCTTTGTGGCAACCGGGCGATGCAACAAAGCCACGCAGCGGTTATCGTTCTACTTTTTCTCATAATACCGAAAAGGCTTCGCCGGGTTATTATACTGTTCAATTGGATGATTATAATGTTAAGGTTGAATTAACAGCAACAGAGCATGTTGGCTTTCATAAATACAGCTTTCCTAAAACGGACAGTGCTTATGTGTTATTCGATCTTGATCACACCCTTGATAAAAAAAGGCCTTATTGGGTTTGCAAGGTTATTGCTGCACACATGAAGCAGGTTGATAAATATACCATAGAAGGTTACCGTATATTAACTGGTTGGGCAAGATTGCGCAAAATTTATTTTGTTGCGAAATTTGATAAACCCATTCAGCAATCCATTTTTGTAAATGGTAAAAAAATATTTGCTGATGCCAATCTTATAAATGGGAATGCTGCAAAGGCTGCGTTTCGTTTTAATACAAAACAAAATAGTATGGTGCAAATGAAAGTGGCTTTATCAACAACCAGTATTGAAGATGCTTATAAAAATATGGCTGCTGAATTACCTGACTGGAATTTTGAAAGAGCAGTTGCGAATGCGAAAATAACATGGAACAGAGCTTTGTCTGTAATTGATGCAGATGGCACAGAAGCCCAAAAACAAATTTTCTATACCGGGCTTTACCGCAACTTCATTCAGCCCAATAACCTGGCCAATGCAGATGGTACTTATTCTGGTACAGATTTTACAACGCACAAAGCAAACGATGAAACGCATTACTCTACTTTTTCTTTGTGGGATACTTATCGTGCAACGCATCCATTATATACTTTAATCGCACCAAAAAAAGATGCAGCTTTTATCAACAGCATGCTGCGCCAATATAAAACCTATGGTTATTTACCCATCTGGCAATTGTGGGGCGATGAAAATTATTGCATGATCGGCAACCACGCCATTTCTGTTATTGCAGATGCGATGTTGAAAGGCATTAAAGGATTTGATTATGCAGAAGCGTATAAAGCATGTGTTGCTTCATCAACAACCGATCATCCGGGCGCACCCTTCAGCGTGTGGAATAAATATCATTATTTCCCGGAGAATATTCAATCGCAATCAGTATCACTTACTTTAGAAATTGCGTACGATGATTGGTGTGTTGCACAAATGGCGAAGCAATTGGGTAAGACAAAAGATGCAGCATTTTTTACTGAAAGATCAACCTGGTATAAAAACCTGTATGATCCACAATCAAAATTCTTTCGTGCAAAAAATGATAAAGGCGACTGGATAAATCCTTTTAATCCTTTGCAATATGGCGGCAACGGCGGCAACCCTTTTACAGAAGGTAATGCCTGGCAGTATTTCTGGTATGTGCCGCAGGATATGCCGGCTTTAATTTCTTTAACCGGCGGTGCAGATGCTTTTAATGCAAAATTAGACAGCATGTTTACTTTGCAGGCAAAAGACAGCGATGTGAATGGAAATGCTTCTGGTTTTATCGGCCAATATGCACACGGTAACGAACCAAGCCACCATGTAGCTTATTTATACAACTATAGCGGACAGCCGTGGAAAACCCAATTCTATACACATAAAATATTAACCGAACTGTATGATAATACCATTAGCGGTTTATCTGGCAATGAAGATTGCGGGCAAATGAGTGCCTGGTATGTTTTTAGCGCCATGGGCTTTTACCCGGTAAATCCTGCCAGCGGCATATAT
>JBBQLS010000124.1:0-10509 GCA_038328115.1 Chitinophagales bacterium | reverse complement strand
CCCTTGTTGAAACTGCCATAGTGAAACGAAAAATGTAGTAAATTTACATCATGACAACAATAGAAAAGTTAAACCAAAGCAAGTTACCAATTGTAAAAATTGATAAATCTTTGGAAAAGTTAAGAGGCAAAAATCTGTTTCCACAAAAGCTTGCAGAAGCAAATAAAGTAATTACCAGAGTTGGGCTTCCTAAACATACAAAATAGGAAGGCCCAAAAAATTCCAACCAAAAAACTCAACACAGTTTTCTTATCTTCGCCAAAATTTTTCCATTATGAACCTTCACGAGTACCAGGCAAAAGAAATTCTTAAAAAATATAATGTTCCCGTACAGGAAGGCATACCATGCAGCACCCCCGGCCAGGCTGAAGAGGCATACAGGCAAATTCATACCCAATATGCAAGCAAATTTGCGGTTATTAAAGCGCAGATACATGCGGGTGGCCGTGGTAAAGGAAAAATTGTAGGTACCGAGCAACGTGGTGTGGCAGTTGCCAAATCGGCCGAAGAAGTTTTACAGATAGCTAAAAATATTTTAGGCGGCACATTGGTAACCATACAAACCGGTGAGGCCGGCAAATTAGTAAGCAAAATACTGGTTGCACAGGATGTTTATTATGATGGGGCAAGCCCGGTAAAAGAATTCTATCTGTCAATTTTATTAGACAGAACCAAGGGCCAAAATGTAATTATGTACAGTACCGAAGGCGGAATGAATATTGAAGATGTGGCGCATGATACCCCGGAAAAAATATTTAAAGAATGGGTTTACCCCGGCGGCAACCTGGAACCTTTTCAGGCAAGAAAGATTGCTTTTAATTTAGGGCTAAGCGGCGTGGCTTTTAAAAACTGTGTAAAATTTGTAACTAATTTATATAATGCTTATGTAGGTTCTGATTGTGGCATGCTGGAAATAAATCCATTATTTAAAACCAGCGATGATAAAATTATTGCAGTTGATTGTAAAATGAATATTGACGATAATGCACTGATGCGTCACCCGGATATTGCAGTGTTAAGAGACCTGACCGAAGAAGACCCAACAGAAGTAGAAGCCGGACAGTATAATTTAAACTTTGTAAAATTAGATGGTAACGTGGGTTGTATGGTAAATGGCGCAGGACTTGCAATGGCTACCATGGATATGATTAAATTAAGCGGTGGCGAACCGGCTAACTTTTTAGATGTAGGTGGTACAGCCAATGCACAAACGGTTGAAGCAGGTTTTAGAATAATTTTAAAAGACCCTAAAGTAAAAGCGATACTCATTAATATTTTTGGCGGTATTGTGCGCTGCGACCGGGTTGCACAGGGTGTTATTGATGCTTACCAATCTATCGGTAACATAACCATACCAATTATTGTAAGGCTGCAGGGCACCAATGCAGATATTGCCAAAAAATTGATTGACGAAAGCGGACTGAAAGTACAGAGCGCCATTCAGTTAAGCGAAGCAGCAGAGCTGGTGAATAAAGCAGTTGCATAAACCGGATTAAAAAATGTTCTATCCCATTCGGTTAAACCCGAATGGGATTTTTTGTTTTCAGCATTTAAAAGAATTAAATTACAATCAAATTATTGTTGCATGCTTGAGTTAAACTTCTCCCCTTTTCCTGAAATTAAAACGGAACGGTTATTACTCAGAAAAATGACAGATGCCGATGCACCCGAAATACATTTCCTGAGATCGGATGACCGGGTAATGAAATATATTGACCGTGAAAAAGCAAAATCGCAGCAAGAAGCACTTGATTTTATTCAAAAGGTAAATGGAAATATTGATAACAAAGAATCCATCATGTGGGCCATTGCTTTGCAAAACAATCCCAACAGGTTGATTGGCAATATTTGTTTCTGGAGAATCATCAATCAGCATTACCGGTCAGAGATCGGCTATACACTGCATCCAGATTTCTGGAACATGGGCATTATGCAGGAAGCTTTACTGGCTGCCGTTGATTTTGGATTTAATAAAATGAAATTGCATAGCATTGAAGCGCATATTAACCCGGATAATACTGCATCTGCAAGGGTGCTTGAAAAAGCCGGTTTTATAAGAGAAGGTTATTTTAAGGAAGACTATTTTTTCAAGGGTAAATTTATTGATTCGGCCATATATTCTCTTTTATCAAAAACGCCTTCAAATGAATAACCCGGCTATAAATAGCCGGGCTTTCATTCATTATAACTCTTAAACTAACACTCTAATTAATACTACATTTTTGGCAACAGTACATGATCAATAACATGTATTACACCATTGCTTTGGTTTACATCTTTAATGGTTACATAAGCCACACTTCCATTTTCATCCCTGATGGCAATTTTTTTACTTTCCATCATGAATGATAAATTTTTACCTGCAACGGTTTTTAAAGTTGCAGTACCGTTCCCCTTCTTAATTAATTTAGCAAGATCCATTGAGCTGTATTTACCTGCTATAACGTGGTAGGTTAATACGGTTGTTAATGCAGGCTTGTTTGCTGCCATCAGTAAATTATCAACGGTACCTGATGGTAACATGTCGAAAGCTTTGTTGGTTGGTGCAAAAACTGTGAAGGGCCCTTTACTTTCCAAAGTTTCTACCAATCCTGCGGCTTTTACTGCAGCTACCAATGTGGTATGGTCTTTACTGTTAACGGCATTTTCAACAATATTTTTTGAAGAATACATTTCTGCTCCACCTACCATTACTGTTTTTTCATTTTGTGCAAACGATGCATTTGCAAACATAACTGCTGCTGCAACGAAGAATAATTTTTTGATCTGTTTCATGATTTTAGAATTTTATTTTTTTAAAATGATTGCTGTATGATGTACGGCACATGAGAACTGTTGGATTTATTTTTTATTTTTTTCTTTACAGATGTATGTAAAAAAGAGAGGCTGTTTTTCAACAGCCTCTCTCAAAAAATAGTATTTATAAAATGTATAAGTAATTATATTTTGCCCATTACCATTACTTTAGATGGAACCGGTTTTTCGGGGCCAGCATCTTCCAGCGAAACAGCAAAAGCCTGGGCGCTTCCAAAACTTTTCATTTTTTGTACATGCACAGTCTTGCCATTTATTTCGGTTGTTATCATTCCTCCACTAACCGGCTTACCATCTACAATTGCCCAAAACTGGTATTGCTTGCCGGCGGGTGCTTTAGGCAGGTTGGAAGGGTCTATATACACTTCCTTTGTATTCTGCATCCAGTATATCCTGGCAGCAGCATCCGGCACATCAGGCATAGCAGCTAATGAAACAGGCATGGCGTTTTTATTGGTCATTACGTCCATATCATTACTCATATTACTTGCAAGTTCTTTTTGCTGTTGCAGTGCTGTTTGTGTTGATGCAAGTTCTGTATTGACTGATTGATATTTATTATAGAAAGTATAATTAAGTATTGCGCTGCCAATTAATAAAATGATACTGGCTGCAGCCGCATATTTCCAAACCGGAGAAATGGAATATATTTTAACCTGCCCGTTATTGGTTGCATTTAAATTTACTACCGGTGCTCGTTGTTTATTATTAATAGCATCAAATATTTTGTCTTTAACCGAAGCATCAGGTGTAACTGCATGTGTCCGGGCATAATCCTCAAGGCCCGACTGAATTGTCTCAATTTCAGCAGCCACTTCGGGATATTGGTTAGACCATTGCACTACTTCCGCTGTTTCAGCAGCCGATGTAAGCCCCATACAATAGAGCTCCAGTATGCCCGATGATATGATTTCCTGTGCGTTCAATTTATTCGTGTTGTAACATTTTTCTTAATTCTATAATAGCGGCCCTCATCCTTGTTTTAACCGTACCCAGCGGTATGCCCATCTCTTTCGATATCTCGTCCTGAGTGTATCCGTTAAAATAAGCCAGGTCTATAATACTTCGCTGTTCTGGTTTCAGGTTGACCAGTTGTTTTCTTATTCCCATGGCATCAAAACGTTCTGCCACTTTTCTGTCATCCGATAAATTACCTACGGAATTTTCATCGCTGGAGATTTTTGCCTGCTTTTTATAACCTTTACTGCGGAGCGTATCAATAGTAAGATTCCTCGTAATATTCAGCATCCAGGTAAATAAACGCCCTTTACCGGTATCGTAACTAGAAAAATTATTCCAGATCTTGATAAATGCTTCCTGTAGTATATCTTCTGCAAGCTCACGATTTTCGACCATACGATAAATAATACCGTTCAACGCAGCAGCGTAGTTATCATACAGGTAACCAAATGCCTGTTGATCCTGATTTTGCAGTAGCAATACCAATTCCTCTTCGCTATATTTTATTGTATCAGGCAAGTTGTGTTGGTTGTTAAGATTATCGAAAATAAATGTTTTTTATTAAACAGGATTAACTAATTGGGTTACACTTATAGAACAATCGATTTAACATCTGAATATCCAACTTGTTCAATCTTTTAAAAATTTATGTAGGTTTGATATAAACAGTAAGATTTGAAAATGCAGCAACCTACAATAAGAACGATAACTCCCGCCGATAATAAGGCGCTGGCAACAATTATTCGTGACAGCCTGGTGGAATTTAAGGCTAATAAACCGGGCACTGTATATTTTGATGATGCAACCGATCATTTGACGGAGGTATTTACAGCAAAAGGAAGTATTTATTTTGTGGCAGAAATGGATGGAAGCGTAATTGGTGGCGGAGGTATTTACCCCACAGCAAACCTGGATGAAGGAACCTGTGAACTGGTTAAATTATATTTATCCCCCAAAGGCCGCAATAAAGGCATTGGGAAATTACTGATGGAGAAATGTATTACTGCTGCCAGGGACCTGGGGTATAAAAAGATTTATCTGGAAACCATGCCCGAATTAAAAGTTGCCATTCCCATGTATGAAAAATATGGCTTTATTTATTTACCTGCCGCACAAGGTAACAGTGGCCACACCGGTTGTGATGTGTGGATGATAAAGGATCTGGAGGAAAAGTTTATGGATGAAAAATATTGAAGCGATGGATAAATTAATGCGATACAACCTGCACTTCATACACCGGATTAAACAAATACAGCTTACCCGTTTTTACCTCCACGCATTTATACCGCTTCCTTATTTTTTCTCCTTTTTTAAAAATACGCCCGCCCTTAATAAAAAACAAGGTGCCTTCCGGTAGCTGTTCCACCAAATGCACCCCTGCTGGTTTCTCATCGTATTGATGAAGCACCCGCAACAGTTTTTCATCGCCGCAACTGCTGGCTGCAGGATTTTTAAGTGTATTTAGCAATACCTTTTCAATATTGGCTGGAAATATTTTTTTCTGCAGAAATTTAGCGAGTATTTTTCCAAACTCATCTTTCCATTCACGGCCGTGGGCCTGTACCCGATGCCCATATTGCTCGTAGGTAAAAAGATGAGCCAGTTCATGTAGCAAGGTTATCAGGAAAGCATATTTATTGAGATTACCATTAACGCTGATGCGGTGATTTTTATCGGTATGTGCATGGCGGTAATCGCCCAGTATACTCTCCCGCTTGCGGCTGATGGTAAGGTGAACTTTATAATGTTGCAGGTAAAAAGCCACTTCGTCAAAACTTCCGGCCGGCAGGTAAGACTGCAGTTGTAAAAGTGGTGCTTCGTCCTTAGGCATTTTTTGTTTTATTCAGTTTCATGATGGTTCTTACTTCCACAACCAGGTAAACAATGTAAATAACCATGCCCAGGTACACTGCCGGTTTATTGAAAGCTGCACCACTGATGAAATAATAGGCCACCACTGCTATTACGCAGGCAAACACTTTTATAATCATGCCGCCCATAACACTGCGTATAAAAACATTGGGGTTGCTGTTTTGCATGGCTACATATTGCATACGAAAAACAAACAGGCTTATTAAAAAGAACAGGCAGTTGCCACCCATTACTACGGTATAACTAATTCCTTTTTCTGTAAAAAACAGATTGCCTGCAAAACAGAATACGGTTAAAATAAGGAAGGTAATAAATAAGGGAAGTACCGGTTTAAAACTAAAGTTCATCAAATATATTTTATTGGTTTATAGCACAGGCCACCTCTTTTTTAAGCTCTACCACATTAGCACCCATGTGGCAATTACCGTTGAATACAGCTGTAGGCTCTATCTGTAACTTACCGGCATAAATATCTCCGTTTACCAGGGTTTTACCATGCAAAAACAAAAGCTCCTGAACTTTAATAGTACCGGTTACTTGGCCCATAATGTCGGCCTGCAGGCCTTCAATATTGCCGGCAACAATTCCATCGGCGCCAATAATTATTTTTGCTTTTCCTTTCAGGTTTCCTCTTAAAGTACCATCAATACGTATATCACCGCTGCTCTCCATATCGCCGGTAATGGTGGTACCGGCGCCAATCATAGTACTGGCATTGCCGGGGGCTGTATCAAAAGATGATTTGGATTTTGAATTGAACATATATCAGATTTTAGTTTTTAAAATAAAATTACTCGTTGATGTTTTCAGTTTTTGGCAACTCCAGCTTATTGGTATCTAAAACCGGCATATTGCCTTTTAAAACCTTTTGCAGGTCTTCGTAAAATTTTTGGTTATCCTGCAATGCCTTCTCTATTGAATCAGTTCTGATCGTTAGCAACTTGTACTCCCTGATCTGTCTGGCATTTCCATAACCCGTGCCTGGCAAATAATATTTTAACGGAGTAAAAACCAGCAAAGCGATAATTAAGCCCACCAGAACAACAAATACAGTACTTAAAAAAATATATACGCTAAGCCTGCTAAGTTTAAACTTAACAACTTCTTCATAGGTATCTTCATTCATAACCACCAGCCGGTAACGGTTTTGTAACCGTTTTAGCGTACTGTTGGCATCAAGTTTGGCCATACTTTTTTGTTGAACGTTAAAATTAAGAAATGCGGGTGAAAAAGCAATCTAAAAGGCTAAAAAGCCTGATCTTCCATTTATACAAACTAATTAAACTTTGAAACTACTACGTAGTTTCTTTTGCTACGGATACTTTGGCAAGCTCAATACACAGATCTGCACAGATTTATTGGCCCGCAGGTTTCGCTGATGTCGCAGAAAATAAAATTTTTAACCCTGCGGTATCTGCAAAATTTGCGGGTAACCTTTTTTACATAAGATCAAATAATCTGTGTTAATTCGTGCAATCCGTGGCAACAACCTCCTAAATATTTATTAAACTAAATTAAATCAAGCGCATTTTAGGTTGTATTTACCAAAAATAGCCGATATTTAGCCCCATTATTCAACCGTATTAATTCATGCTGAAGAGAACTATAAGCCCGCTATTTATTTTCCTGGTATTTTCCGGTTTTTCCATGCCGCTATTTGCGCAGGGACCAACCTGGACACTTGACCCGTTTGGCAGAGAAAAAAAACCGGAAAAATTTGAGAACAGGAAGTTAGGTTCTGAAAAAACTGCCGAAAAAAAATTTACAGTAGTTAGAAATATCTATCAGAACAACATTACCCATTACAACTATTATTTTAATGCCAATAACCGCGTTAATACGGTTATTGACAGGGCTAAACTTTCCATGAGGGATGACTATACAAACATGCTGGCTTTTTATCCCTACACGCTCGAAAGTACGTCTTCTCAAAAATCGGAACTCGATTCAGTAATCTATACATCTACAGCAGGTATCTTATTACACGATCTGCGCAACGACTGGATTGATAACATGTACATGCTGATAGGCAAGGCTTACTTCTACCGTAAAGATTTTGATTCAGCATTGATGACCTTTCAATTTATCAACTATAATCTTTTTCCACGCAAAAGAAAAAATGATGATGATGACCGGATAGTAGGTTCAAATACCACTTCTATTGCCAATAAGGAAAAAACAAATATTTTAAAAAAACTTACCGCTCTGCCTCCAAGCCGTAACGAAGCAATTATATGGCTGGCACGTACTTTAATTGAGCAGAACGAATTTGCAGAATCAGGCAGTTTGATAAACACCCTGGAGGTAGATCCTAATTTACCAAAGAGACTGCGCAACGACCTGGATGAAGTAGCTGCTTACTGGTTTTTTAAACAGGGCAATTTCGACAGTACCGCAAAACATCTGGAAAAAGCACTGAGCACGGCTGACAATAAACAGGATCAGGCACGCTGGGAATTTTTGCTGGCACAGCTTTATGAAAAGAACGGCAATTTTGAAAAAGCATCTTCTTATTACGACAAGGCTTCCAAACATACAGTAGATCCTCTGATGGATATTCATGCCAGGCTGAACGATGCAAAAATGCTGAGAAACAGCAGTAACCCAAAAGAACTTGATAAGGCAATTGATAACCTGGCCAAAATGGGAAGGCGTGATAAATACGATGCCTATCGCGACATTGTTTATTATTCTGCAGGTGAGTTATCGCTTCAAAAACCAGATACCAATGGCGCTATCGCTTTTTTCCGTAAAAGCCTTAAATACAACCAGGATAATATCAACTATAAAAACAGGGCATTTCTTAAACTGGGCGATATTGCTTACAACCGCAAACAATACAGGCTTGCGGCAGCTATGTACGATAGCCTGCAATCAGGTGGTACCGATTCTATCTTAAATGCACAGATTGCCAGGATACAGGAAAGAAAAACTGCGCTGGTTAAGATAGCCGCCGCCATCAGCGTTATTGAAAAAGAAGACAGTGTGCAAAGAATTGCCGGGATGCCTGCTGCCGAAAGAGACGATTATTTAAAAAAACTGGTACGCAAACTGCGTAAAGAAAAAGGATATAAGGATGATGGCGGTTCGTCTGGAGGTTTTGATAATTCTTCTCCTTTCGCCAACAGCAACAACAATCAGCCTGTTGACCTTTTTGCCAATAACAGCAAAGGCGAATGGTATTTCAATAACAGCTCTCTTAAGTCAAGAGGATTCAGTGATTTTAAAAGCAAGTGGGGGGCCAGGACGAATATAGATAACTGGCGCCGCAAAACAGCCACCGAATCCGTTGTTAATAATCCGGTAAAACCAGCTGGCGTTGGCGATACTAAAGCTGCCAGCGGAAACAATCCGAAGTCTGGCGAAAAAAATTCAGGGGCACCAAATGAAGAGGTGACCTACGAAACATTGATGAAAGATGTTCCGTTAACAGAAGAAAAGTTAGCTGCCAGCAACGATGCCATTGCCGATAATATGATCATATTGGCAAAAGCCTACCAGAACGATCTGGAAGAATATCAACTGGCTGCCGATACTTACGAAGATTATCTGAAACGTTTCCCGAACCGTTTGCTGGATGGTGAAGTGTATCTTAACCTCTATTTCTGTTATACAAAACTTGGGTTAAAAGATAAAGCAGCACACTATAAGGATTTACTGAACAGCAACTTCGCCAAATCCGCTTCCGGCCAAAAACTTAACAATCCTTCTGCTGGTAATTCTAAAATAAAAGATCCTGAAGCAACAAAATTGTATGCAGATATCTACAACCTTTTTATAGAAGGCAATTTTGAAAAAGCCATGACAGAAAAGAAGAAAGCAGACAGCCTGTATGGTGTAAATTACTGGACACCTCAACTGCTGTATATTGAAGCATTGCAAAATGTAAAAAACCGAAACGACAGCGCTGCTATTAAGGGATTACAGATGATCATCAGCAACAATCCAACATCTCCGCTTAAAGAAAAAGCAGAGACCATGATTGATGTGTTGAAACGAAGGGTTGAGATTGAAAAATACCTGACCGAACTGCAGGTAACACGAGCAGGAGAAACCCAATTAACAACTCCTGAAACTCCAACGCCTGTTAACAAACCTGTTGCTCCGCCGGTAGTAAAAGATACCGTTGCTAAAGTTGCTGCACCCTTAACAAGCGGGCCTTTCGTAATGGCAGTTAATGCACCGCACCACGTATTAATGCTCTTAAATAAAGTTGACCCTGTGTACGTAACCGAAGCCAGGAATGCATTAATCAGGTATAGCCGTGAAAATTTTTATGGTCAAACCATCAATATCAATAAAGATGTGCTGGATGCTGATAACAATTTACTCGTGATCACTTCCTTTCCCGATGCAGCGTCTGCAATGATCTTTTACAATAAAATAAAGAAAGATGCTGCTTCGGAAATATCATGGTTGCCCGCCGCCAAGTATTCTTTCCTGATTATTACAGAAGAGAACCTGCAGTTGCTGAAAACCAATAAAAACATAGCCGGTTACAAGGCCTTGTTAAATACGCAGTTTCCTAACAGGTTTTAACAGCAATTATTAAAAATGATTTTATTTAATTAATTAGCTTTATGCCGGTTTTTAAGTCCGGCGGTTTTAATGGTTATTACCTTTCAAATTTGTTTACATGAATCGTTCAGTTAAAATTTTATGGCGTGTTTTTTGGGGCGGCTTTCTTTTAGTGATACTGTTGTTTGCATGTGCCAATTTTGGTTTGTTTGGCAAGATGCCTTCGCTGCAGGAAATACAAAACCCGGAAGCGGACCTGGCCAGTGAAATTTACTCAGGTGATGGTATTTTAATGGGTAAATACTATGCCGAAAACAGAAGTGAAGTTAAATACAATGAAATATC
>JBBQLS010000123.1:0-10520 GCA_038328115.1 Chitinophagales bacterium | reverse complement strand
ATAAAAAAAGTAAAACCCCTTAGCAAGTTTACTTTTTTGGGTAAGCAATGGTTAGTAAATGTGCTTGAACTGTTAAATGCTGGCGGGTTAACAGGTTGATTGCAATTTCAATATGTGCCAGCCTCTGTAAATCTTTATCTTTGTACATTAATGTGAGATATGATGAATTTTAAACCTTTAGTAATTCTGCTGCTGTTATTTTCGTTTGGTGCAGTTAAGGCAAATAGTAAAAACGCAGCATTTGACAAATCTGCTTTTTATAATGCAATGGCATCCGACAATATGGAGGCAGTTAACAGTCAACTGGCTATAATAAAAGCTGCGTCCATTGATGAAAAGGAAGCTTACGAGGGAGCTCTGCTGATGAAAAAAGCCGGGCTGGTTACTAAGGCCCAGGAAAAAATAAGCCTTTTTAAAGCTGGCCGCATAAAATTGGAGGCTGCTATAAAAAAAGATAAAGAAAATGCGGAGTTTAGTTTTTTGCGTTTGATTATACAGGAACATGCTCCTAAAATTGTTGATTATAACAATAACATTAAGACCGATATTGCTGCAATACGCTCTAATTATAAAACACTGCCGTCCGTGGTTCAGCTGGCAATCAGTGATTACAGTAAAAAATCGAAAAATTTAAAGTCGCTTTAGCCTTAAATTGCAGTTAATGAACAAAAAAATCCTTGTTATTTATTATACCCAATCGGGGCAACTGGAAGACATCCTCAACAATTTTACGGCACCACTGTTTGAAGCCGGTAATACGGTTGAAAAAGTGCGTGTGCATGTTGCAAACGATTATCCTTTTCCCTGGAACGGTAAAGCTTTTTTTGCTGTGATGCCCGATTGTGTTTTAAGCGTACCTACCGGGCTTAAACCCTTTCAACTTAAAGAAAATAAATACGACCTGATTATACTCGGTTACCAGGCATGGTTTCTTTCGCCCAGCATACCGGTTAATTCTATTTTAAATGATCAGGCTGTAAAAGCTGTTTTAAAAGATACACCGGTTGTTACCATCACCGGCGCCAGAAACATGTGGATCAGTGCCATGCAGCGCATTAAAAAAATATTGAAAGATGCCGATGCAAAACTGGTTGGCAGCATTTCTCTTTTTGATAAACACCACAATTTTATAAGTTTTATCACTATTTTTTACTGGATGTTCAAGGGTAAGAAGGGGCGTTGGTTGGGCATTTTTCCAACTCCTGGGGTATCAGATGCTGATATTGCAAAAACAGGGGATTACGGCAAAACAGTTCAAAAATATTTAAACGGCACAACCTTTGAAGGCTTGCAGGATGAGCTGATACAACAAAAAGCCATTGAAGTAAAGTATAACCTGATGTTCATCGAATCGAAAGCAAGTAAACTTTTTGGTATATGGGCAAACATCATTGCAAAAAAGAAAAAAAAGACTGCCTGGCTTGTTGCATTCAAATATTATCTTTTAATTGCACTGTTTATAGCGGCTCCCATAATACTAACTGTAGATTTTATTTTCTTTAAGCCTTTTTTATCGGGCCGTATTAAAAGACAAAAACAACTTTATTCAGGCGTAAATTAATTTATAGAACAAGATGTCATTAAACGAGGTTTATATTACAAATACTGCGGCGTTTTTTCCCAATGATCCGGTTTCAAACGATGAAATGGAAGATTATCTGGGCATCATCAATAATGCGCCTTCCAGGTCAAAGGCAATTGTGCTACGTAACAACGGGATCAAAAACAGGTTTTATGCGCTTGATAAACAGGGCAAGCCAACCCATACCAATGCGCAAATGACGGCCGAAGCTGTAAAAGCTTTATTCAAAGACAATCCTGATGGAATTAAAAATATAGAACTGTTAAGTACCGGAACATCTACACCCGATCAGCTAATGCCTTCTCATGGCGTAATGGTACACGGGCACTTACCGGAAACAAAACCGTTTGAAGTAGTTTCTCCATCGGGCGTTTGTTGTGCCGGTATGCATGCATTTAAATATGCTTACCTGGCAACCAAAGCCGGTGATGTTAAAGAATCTGTAGCAACAGGTTCTGAGCGGTTTTCTTCTTTTTTATTGGCCAATAATTTTGAAGACGAAGCAAAAAGATTAAGCGCATTGGTTGACGATCCTTACATCGGTTTTGAAAAAGAATTTTTGCGCTGGATGTTATCAGATGGTGCCGCAGCATTTCATCTATCTAACAAAAAAAATGAAAACGGTATTAGTTTAAAGGTTGAATGGATAGAAGGTTTTTCGTACGCAAACGAATTGGAGCCTTGTATGTACCAGGGCAGCGAAAAACTGAAGGACGGTACTTTACAAAGTTACCAGCATTATACCCCGCAGGAGTTAACAGAACAATCCATCATGAGCATTAAGCAGGATGTAAAACTGCTGAGCAAAAATATTGTGTTGTATGGTGGATACGGCGTTAGTGCATCGTTGGCAAAACATGGTGTTAAGTCGGAGGAGATTGATTATTTTTTACCACACATGAGCAGCAATTTTTTTAAAGATAAAATATACCAGCAACTGATAGCCAACGGAACAGGCATCATGTACGATAAATGGTTTGTAAACCTGGACCGGGTTGGTAATGTAGGTGCAGCATCCGTTTATTTTATGGTGAACGAATTGTTTCATAGTGGCAAGCTTAAAGTGGGCGATAAAATATACTTACTTGTTCCGGAAAGCTCCCGTTTCTCTTATATGTATAGCTTGCTTACGGTTTGCTGATAGCTTATAGCCACTAACTAAATGCTTTTTCAAATGAAAAAAGATGAAATTCCCCAGGACGATGGCGCCCTCAACAAATTAACCAAAGAAGTGGTGTATGCTGTTGATGGCTCAGGTAAATATTCAAGCGAGTTAAGCACCGGTTGGGATGTAAAAACAAAAGCGCTTGACCTTGCGTGGGAAGATATTGAAAAACGTATTGAAGCTGCCCGGCAAAAAGTATTAAACAATGAAGCAAGTCCTGTTTTATATTTTTTAGAATTGAGATTGATGGATATGGGTATCCTTGCTTCTTATACCGGCTTTTGGAAATGGACTATCAAAAGCCATTTAAAACCTTCGGCCTTTAAAAATTTATCACAACAGAAATTACAGAAATACGCCGATGCATTTAACGTAAGTGTGGAGGAATTAAAAACCATGAACGTGCATGAAGACTGAATTTGAACATTTACAGGCAGCGCATTGCGAAAACGGCGTTACTACAAATCTGTTAAGAAGGGCTGGTGCAACAAAGCTTACCGAGCCACTTGCTTTTGGTATTGGCTCAGGTTTGTTTTATGTGCAGTTGCCGTTTCTGGTAATTAATAACGGTCCTGCTATTGCCTTTCGTACTATGCCTGGTCTTATTTTTAAAAGAACCTGCGATGCGTTGGGCATACCTGTTTGTAGAAAAAAGTTTTCTTCAAGGGAAGCCGGAAAAAAATATTTAGATGATTGTCTTGCTGCAGGTCAGCCGGTTGGCGCACAGGTTGGCGTTTACTATCTTACTTATTTTCCTAAAGAATACCGCTTCCATTTCAATGCACACAACACGATTATTTTTGGAAAAGAAGATGACAGGTATCTCATCAGCGATCCGGTAATGGAAACACCTACATCACTAACTGAATACGAATTGGAAAGGGTACGCTTTGCAAAAGGTGCTTTTGCGCCACGCGGTCAGATTTATTATCCTAAGGAAAAAAAAATTATTACTGATGAGCAGATGGCAAAGGCTATTGTAAAAGGAATTAAAAGAAATGTAAACCACATGATACGAATACCGGGTAATATTGCCGGCGTAAAAGGTATTGCCGGTACCGGAAAAAAAATTAAGAAATGGAAAGGTAAACTGGGGGATGAAAAAGCTGGTTTGTATTTAGCCCAGTTGGTGCGTATGCAGGAAGAGATTGGCACGGGTGGTGGCGGATTCAGGTATATTTATGGCGCATTTTTACAGGAAGCTCATGCTTTTCTTGCAATTGATGAATTGCTTGATATTTCAAAAATATTTACTGAAGCCGGCGATAAATGGCGCACTGCTGCAGTACAGGCTGCCGGTATTTATAAAGGCCGCATTGGCAGTCAGGCCGATTATGATGTGATGGGAGATTATCTGATCGAAATTTCTGACATAGAGACAAAAGCATTTAAAGCATTGAGCAAAATAAAATGGAATTCATGAGCAATGCTGCTGTGCGTATAAAAAATTTGGGATTTACTTATCCCCGCCAATCAACTTCCTGTTTCAGCAATTTAAATTTAGAAGTAGATGAAGGAGAACGTTTTGGATTGTTTGGTCCCAATGGTGCCGGCAAAACCACGCTTATGAATTGTATGACGGGGTTACTAAAATTTAGTGAAGGAAGCATACAATTACTTGGATACGAAATTGCCCATCACAAAAAAGCAATCAACAAACTTTTTGGTTTTGTACCGCAGGATTTTTCTTTTTATCAGGAACTGAGTCCTGTTGAAAATCTTGCTTTCTTTGGTGCCTGGAGCGGCTTGCAAAAAGCAGAAATCAAAAATAAAACTGCTGAGCTGCTGGAAGTATTGGGACTTACAGAAGTTCGAAATAAAAAAGTAGAACAGTTTTCTGGCGGTATGAAACGCCGTGTAAACCTGGCTATTGGCGTAATTCACAATCCACGCATTTTGTTTTTAGATGAACCGACTGTTGGTGTTGATGTACACACCCGTCATGCAATTATCAACTATCTTAAAAAATTAAATGAAGAAGGCACCACGCTTATTTATACATCGCACCAGTTAAGTGAGGCTGAAGACCTTTGTAATAAAGTAGCGCTGATAGATGATGGAAAAATTATTGCACATGACACATTGAATCAGTTAATGATAGATCATAAAGAAGACGGATTGGAAGGCTTGTTTATTAATTTAACCGGCAAATCGTACAGAAACTCATAATGTTTAAACTCTGGAGCACCATATTAAAAGACATGCGCATCCTAACCCGCGACAGGTTAGGGCTGGTGTTTATGTTTTTAATGCCAATTATTCTGGCACTTGTAATTACGGCTGTGCAAAACAGTACGTTTGAAATGCTGAACACCAATACGGTGCCCATGCTTATCTGCAACCGTGATACCGGCGAGGCTGGTAAACAAATGCAAACTGCCATTGAAAAAGTAGGGATGTTTAGTTTGAAACAGGTTACCCCAAACGTAACCGATAAAGAAATTTCTGATCGTATGCATAAGAAAGATGCTGTTATCGCCATCATCATTCCAGCAGACTTTACACAAAAATTAAAACTAAAGGCTGATGCCACTGCAAAAAAAGCGTTGAAGAATTTCGGGATGCAAACCGATAAAATAATTGCAACCGACAGCAGCCAGATTCAACCCATCACATTATTATACCACCCGGTTTTGCAGGAGTCGTTCCGTCATTCAATAAATGGCGCATTGCGAAGTGCCTTGCAGGTGGTACAAAATAAAGAGGTTTTAAAAAGCATCTACTTCGCCATGAATGAAACGGCCCTGCCGGATTCGCTCGAGCAAGACCTCATCAACAGCCAGATCGGCATTGTAGAAATACCGGTGTCGAGAGATGGAAGCCGCAATATTCCCAATGCATCACAACACAATGTACCGGCCTGGACCGTCTTTGCCATGTTCTTCATTGTAATTTCGTTGGGTGGTAGTGTGGTTCGTGAGAAATTGAATGGCAGTTTTGTGCGTTTAAAAACATTGCCGACAAATTACCTGGTGGCATTAATATCAAAACAGCTTTCTTATTTATTTATAACATTCATCCAGGCAACGGTCGTTTTCTCCATGGGCATCTGGCTCTTTCCGTCTATGGGTTTACCCAAACTAAATTTACCGGCAGATATTATAGGTGTTGTGATTGTTACACTCATCTGCGGCTGGTGTGCCGTAAGCTACGCCATCATGATCGGTGTGTTTGCAAAAACTCAGGAGCAGGCCAATGGTATTGGTGCAGTATCCATTGTATTAATGGCTGCCGTGGGCGGTTTGCTGGTACCGAGTTTCGCTATGCCTGAGTCTTTTCAGTTTGTTATGAAGTTATCTCCTTTGCACTGGTGTTTGGAAGCCTATTATGGTTTATTTTTGGAAGGAGGAAAACTGAAAGATGTTATCTTAAATATAATACCTTTACTGGGCATCAGCTTTGCAATACAGTTAATTACCTTGTACGGCTTAAAAAGAAAAAACCTGATTTGAATTAATTATTATGGAAACAGCAGCATTAAAAGAGCAACTTAAAGAGCAGATCGTCGAATTTCTGAATCTGATTTCGGTAAAACCGGAAGATATAAAAGATGATGAACCGCTATTTGGCGAAGGCCTGGGGTTAGATTCAATTGATTCTATAGAGCTGATTGTTTTATTGGGCAGAGAATACGGCATTGATATAAAAGATCCCAAAGAAGGTCGCAAGATTCTTACAAATATTAATACCATGGCTGCTTATATTGAGGAGCATAGAACCAAATAAAATGCTTTGCATTTTTTTATTTTGGTAACAAGCATTAGTTTCTTGATTTAGCAGAAGTGGCGACGCTCCGTTCAAATTCGGTTTTTCAATTGGGCTTAATACATGTTTGTTCCTTGCTTATAAAATTATAAATTGATAATCCGTTGTTGGAGTTAATTTAAAAAGCCTCGTAGAGGCGATAGATTGGTAGAAAAAATAAAAAATGGATAACAAAGTGCCGTAGGCACGACAGGATTGCTTAACAATCTATCATGCCTACGGCATTTTGTCTTTAATAATTTTGATTTTCTACCAATCTATTGTCCCAAAAGAGACAAATAAAATAACTCCGCCCACGGATAAAGCAATAACTAACCATAAAGATTTTAAAAATTAAATATTGAGCAGAATTTTTATAACCGGCATGGGCGTAATAAGTGCTATCGGAAATTCTGTAGCAGAAAATCGTCAGGCACTTAAAGATGGAATTTGCGGCGTAAAAAAAGAACTCGATCTTTTTCCATCAAAATACGCCGGGGTGCTGCCTTTTGGGCAGGTGCATATAAGTTCCGAATCATTAAGACAGCAATTACAAATAACAGAGCCTGGCGTAACCCGTACAAGTTTACTGGCTGTTCATGCACTTGAACAAGCCGTAAAAAACAGCGGTTTATCAACTGCCGATATCAGTTCTGCAGAAACTGCATTGATTGGCGCCAATACGGTTGGCGGCATGTGTTTAACCGATGAATTGTATGCTGATGCCAACACAACGTCAGGTGGTTCCGAATATACTTCTTCCTACGACAGTGCATCTGTAAACCTGTTTTTACAAAGGCATTATAAAATGAACGGTATCATCAATACCATCAACACTGCCTGCTCATCATCGGCCAATGCAATTATGTATGGCGCTATGCTTTTGCAAAATGGTTTTGCCAAAAGAGCCATTGTTGGCGGCACAGATAGCCTTGCAAAATTTACCATCAATGGTTTTAATGCGCTGCATATTTTATCAAACGAAATATGTACTCCTTTTGATGAAGGCAGAAAGGGATTGAATTTAGGTGAAGGCGCTGCATTTTTAATTTTAGAAAAAGAAGAAGATATTAACGGAAAAAAAGTATATGCTGAATTAACCGGTTATTGCAATACAAATGATGCTTACCATCCTTCGTCTTTGTCTGATGAAGGAGATGGACCATTTCTTTCTATGCAGGGTGCTTTAAAGCTTGCTAACCTTACTGCCGATAAAATTGATTTTATCAATGCACATGGCACAGCAACCGAAAATAACGACCAGGTTGAAAGTAAAGCGATGATTCGTTTGTTTGATAAAACACCGGCATTTGCATCAACCAAAGGAAATATAGGCCACACATTGGGCGCCGCTGGTGCTATAGAAGCGGTGTATAGCATTTTAAGTTTGCTGCACCAGGAAGTTTATGCAAGCCTTCATTTTAAAAATATTATTCCGTCAACTGGTTTAACGCCTGTTCAATTTTATAAAAAAATGCCGGTTAAACATGTTATGAGTAATTCATTCGGATTTGGCGGCAACTGTTCATCACTTATTTTTTCAAAAATCTAAGCCTTGCTATACATTCATAAAACATATTGTATATCGCCTCAGCAAAATCCTTTGCAGGATGATCTGGATTTGATGAATGAACCCGTCAATAAAAAATTATTAGCCATTGAACCATCATACCAACAAATACCGCCTGGCATTTTAAGGCGCATGGGTAAAGCTATAAGAATGGGTGTGGGTGCTGCATTACCATTGATAGATGAAGCCGAAACTGTTGACGGCATCATCATAGGCTCTGCTAATGCAGGTTTAGATGAGTGTGTAAAATTTTTAATGCAGATTGTAGATTATGAAGAAGGGCAACTTACGCCCGGAAACTTTGTACAAAGCACCGGCAATGTAATTGCGGGACAGTTAGGTTTAATCGGCAAAAATAAAGGCTACAATATAACCCATATACACCAGGGGCTTGCTTTTGAAAACGCATTGATTGATTCGGTGATGCAGTTGAATGCAAATCCATCAAAAAGTTACCTGCTGGGCGGCGTTGATGAAATTTCTCCCTACCATTACAATATTGAAACCTTAAATGGTGCCTATAAAAAGGAAGACATTTCTAACAAGCAGATTTATAAATCTGAAAGTGCAGGTTGCCTGCCTGGTGAAGGCGCTGCCATGTTTGTGGTAAATGCAAATGCAGATTCGGCTATTGCTACGGTAAAAGCCATTCATACTTTACATACTGATAATGTTGATCTGGTAAAACAGCAATTACAATTATTCCTGCGGAAAAATGCAGCAACAGAAATTGACCTGCTAATCTCTGGCGAAAATGGCGATAACAGAACCTTACCCTTTTATGCAGCCGCGGAGTATTTACTGCATGATGATGCCTCCATTGTACGTTTTAAACATCTTTGCGGCGAGTTTGCAACGGCATCGGCAATTGCGCTCTGGTATGCCTGCGAAATATTGCAAACACAAAAAATACCGGCGCAAATGTTTAAAAAGAAAACTTTAAAAACCAATTACCGTAATATTCTGTTGTATAATAATTTTAAAGGTTACCAGCATAGTTTTATTTTAATTTCGAACCCTGAGTAATAATAAATTGTTTTCCAGTTTTATTAATTTCAAATAACTTTAGCCGGTCTATAATTATAGCTTATGAAGAAAAGGTGGAGCTCGCTTTTTTATATTTTTATTGTGACCGGTCTGGGGTTTGCCATTTACTGCATAGCAAAACAGGGTAGTGCATTGCAAAGTCCGGCACTTATAACGCAGCAGTTGCAAAATGAAAAAACTACCAATAACAGCAGTAGTTTCCAGGTCTTTACCGATTCTTTTAAACATGGTCTTACCGATCCTCTTGCTGTATTGCTTTTACAAATCATTGTTATCATTGCAAGTGCACGCTTTTTTGGTTACCTGTTTAAGAAAATAGGACAACCTGCCGTCATCGGCGAAATTGTAGCAGGTATTATTTTAGGCCCATCAATTTTAGGTTTGCTTTTTCCGCAAATAAACCTTTTTCTGTTTCCTGCTGCTTCACTGGGAACACTTAATTTTTTGAGCCATATTGGCCTTATACTTTTCATGTTCATTATTGGTATGGAGCTGGATTTAAAAATGATTATGAAACAGGCTTATGGTGCTGTTATCATGAGCCATGCCGGTATTATCATACCGTTTACACTGGGCATGGGTATTGCTTATTTTATTTATTCTGAATTTGCTCCTGCCGGAATTTCATTTTTATCCTTTGCATTATTTATGGGTATTACTATGAGCATCACCGCTTTTCCAGTACTGGCAAGAATACTTAAAGAAAGAGGACTTGTGAGAACAAAACTCGGTATAACCGCATTAACCTGCGCCGCAGCCGATGATCTTACTGCCTGGTGTGTTTTAGCTGCAGTTATTGCATTGGTAAAATCCGGTTCTTCTGTAAGTGCATTTTATACCATGGCTCTGGCAATAGCATATTTAGTAATAATGTTTACAGTAATACGGCCTGCATTGCAACGATTGGAAGATCTTTACAACAACAGGGAGAAAAAAAGGCCGGCCATTATTGCCTTGTTGTTTCTTTTGCTGATCGTATCTTCTTACATTACTTCTGTAATTGGTATCAATGCTTTGTTCGGCGCTTTCATTGCTGGTGTCATTATGCCATCCAGTTTTAGTTTTCGTAAAATCGTAGTTGATAAAATTGAAGATGTAAGCCTCATATTGTTGTTACCATTATTTTTTGTAGTAACCGGTTTAAAAACACAGATTGACTTACTTAACCAACCTCATTTATGGATAACTTTTGGTTGGTTAGTATTAGTTGCTGTTGGCGGCAAATTTGGTGGTATTACCGTTGCAGCAAAAGTAATTGGCCAAAGTTGGAAGGACAGTTTGTCTATTGGCGTACTGATGAATACCCGTGGGCTGATGCAACTAATTGTTTTAAATATCGGTTATGATTTAGGAATTCTATCACCAGAAATATTTGCCATGATGGTGTTGATGGCGCTGGTAACTACTTTTAT
>JBBQLS010000122.1:0-10575 GCA_038328115.1 Chitinophagales bacterium | reverse complement strand
AGTCAAGAAAATTTAGAATTTGATCATATAATTCCCTTTTCAAAAGGTGGGGCTACTACATATAGAAACTTACAAATACTTTGCAAAAAATGTAATATTGAAAAGTCTAACAATATTGGTTAGACATAATAATGACAATCTTCGCCGCTGCTGACATTTCGTAAGCCTATTCCCAGCCGTTGTTGTGCCTCTGGCCAACAACCAAAAATGATTTTGAATAAACATGCTGCCCCACTCCAGTTTTACTTCTTTCTAAAAATATGTCTTCAATAAAAAACTACAACCTTCTTTTTAAATACCGGTTTGATCTCCTTGCATGAATTATCGCAAGAATAACAATCTCATCTTCATAAATCTTGTAAAACAATTTGTAAGGAAATTTCCGCATCACCATTCTTCTGATGCCTTAATTCCATTTGGCAAAAGCCAAGGGAGTATTTAATAGATCCGTTTTAGCAATTTCCAGTTCATTGATAAATCTGTCACCGAGTTCGGTTAATTTATTTTCATACCAATCAAATATAACAATGGCATCTTCATAAGCCATTTCAGAAACGAGAAGTTTATATTTCATTTACGCCTCCCTTTCAATCCCACAATAAATTCGTCCCACGGCATCGCTTTCATCTTCCCCGATTCATAGTTGGTTACCCGTTCTTCCAAAACATTTTTCAGTTTCTCATCGTCTTCATAAACTGAAGCAGGACTTTCGGCTACACAGGTCTCCCATATCTCATCAATAATTTCCAGTCTTTCTTCAACCGGTAATTTTTTTATTTCAGATATATCGTAGCTCATTTTTTTATTTTAAAATTACAACAAAAAGCAGTTTTGGCAATATTTTTTGCAGCCCTGTACATTACATAAACCCATTCACAGCCATTGTTACGCCGTTGGTCAAAAACATAAATAACATTAAACCTTATGCTGCCCCAATCCAGTTCCCTCTCTCCTGGCGAAGTCGAAGGGATGAAGAGGGGTTGGGGTGAGGTCAACCCAACTAAAATCCGTACCTTTGCCCCGTGAAAAAGTCTTTACAAATAACCGGATTCCTAAGCATGGCTGTGCTTTATTGCTTTGCCATAGGCCTATACAGCGGTGTGGCTTATGCCGGTAATACTGCTTTTTCAAAACAAACAGGTAAGGAATCTGCTGGTTACAGCCAAGTGGTTGCTGCCAAATCATTTCAGCATACCGTACAAACAGAAAACTCCCTTACGGTTTGTACTCACAGTAACCCGGTTTCGGTAAAAAATACCCACAACGATTTTTCGGCTGTAAACATAGCAGCAGCACATGTTTTTGTGCATAGCTTTTCTCAATACAACTTCTTTGCTCATAAGTTGCTGGTACGGTTACAAAACACCGACCTCATTTTCCCCTTTCACTATTTCTGGTAATTCCTTATCATCTGTTTTGCCATAGGCAACACGATTCCTTTTATTTAATGCAGTCCTGCGTTATAGCAGGGCTGTAACATTTATACATTTAAAAAATTAGATCATGACAATAGATACAGGAACAATAGTTACTGCCGTATTTTTTTTACTGCTGTGCACGGTGCCATTCATTTTACTAAACCTCAGTCACCGTAAAAAAGTAAAACAAAACCTGCTGCTGCTTAAGCGGGAGGCTGGTAAATACAATTTAAAAGTTTCAACATTTAATACCTGGGGCAATACCTCCATTGGTATGGATGAAAAAGCCAGGGTGGTTTTCTTTACAAAGAAAACGCCCGACGGAGATACTGCGCTGCAGATAACATTGGATGAGGTTGAAAAATGCCGGATAGCGAATATCAAAAGAACAGAAAGTGATGGTGATCATCATTATTCCCTTACCGAAAAACTTGAACTGATATTTGAAACCCGTAACAAAAAGAAAAAGGAGGAAGCACTGCCATTTTTTGATATACAATGCGACGGAGGCATGCTGACCGGCGAACTACAAATGGCGGAAAAGTGGTGCAGCATCATCAATAACAAAATTGAAGTAACTGCCCACTAAATATAAAAGCAATTACCGGAGCACGGGCTGCCCGGCTCCGGTAATTATTGCAAATTAACTACACTATAAACTTGTGGGTATGAATCCCATCTGGTCGCAAATCATCATTCAAACAACCTTGCAAAAGAAAAATCCGGTTGTACAGAAAGATCTTTCGCCATACAAACGGGCAAAAGGATACCGTGAATTTTTAATAACCATAAGGCGTCATTTTAAAGACCTGCTTTTAATAACGGCCGGCATATTTGCAGCCTCTTTTGGCTTTAAAGGTTTTTTGCTGAGCAATCATTTTATTGATGGTGGCGCTACCGGTATTTCGTTGCTGATCTCGGCAGTAACAAAAATTCCTTTGTACATACTTATCATTTGTGTAAATATTCCCTTTATCATACTTGCCTATAAAGTAATGGGTAAACAGTTTGCCATAAAAACAGCCTTGGCCATCACGGGGCTTTCTGTTTGCCTGGCAACAGTAAGCTTTCCTAACATAACCAACGACAATTTGCTGGTTGCCGTATTTGGCGGATTTTTTTTGGGCTCCGGCATCGGTCTGGCAGTAAGGGGTGGTGCCGTAATTGATGGTACCGAAGTATTGGCCATATTCTTAAGTCGCAAACTGGGCAGCACTATCGGCGACATTATTATTGCAATAAATGTTTTTATATTTTCTGCAGCGGCTTATTTCTTATCAATCGAAATTGCTTTGTACTCTATGATCACCTACCTCTCTGCATCAAAAGCACTTGACTTTATTGTAGAAGGAATTGAAGAGTATATAGGCGTTACTATTGTATCATCGCACAGCGAAGAAATAAGAGAGATGATCATACATGTGATGGGCCGTGGTGTTACCGTGTACAATGGCAAACGTGGATATGGCCGAAGCGGGGAAACAAAAAATGTGGATATCATATATACCGTAATAACGAGGCTGGAACTGAATAAACTCAACACCGAAATAATAAAAATAACACCCGATGCATTTGTGGTGATGAACAGTGTAAGAGATACCAAAGGTGGTATGATAAAGAAGCGGCCGCTGAATCATTAATTATAAAAACAAAACGGGTATTAAAAAATGTTGCTGCCGGTAAATTAAAAAGTTATTTCAATTTTATATTAACATTCTGTTGATAAGTAAATACACAATCTATTAAAATCAATTCCTTACATTTGGTAAAGAGACAAGTTAAGTACCAATTGCATTTTAATTGTTAACTAACCGCTGCTATGTATGCCCTATTATTTTAGCATGACAGAAACAGTGGCAAAAACTGAAACCCATTGACAGAAGCGATCATTAATCTCGAAACCGTAAACCCTATCGAATTCTTTGGTGTTAACAACGGTAAACTCGACATCTTAAAAAAGAAATTTCCCCTCTTAAAAATTCTTAGTCGTGGCACGCAGGTAAAATTAAGCGGAGCCCCGGAACAAATTGAAGGTGCCCGGGAAAAAATTGACCTTATTCTCCGCTATCTTGAACGTAACGGCCATATGAGCGCCAATTATTTTGAACAGATATTGGGTGGCGATGATGAACGGGCAGTTGATAACTTCATAGACCGTAACCCCAACGATGTGTTGGTATTTGGCCCCAATGGAAAAACGGTAAGGGCACGTACCGCCAACCAGAAAAGGATGGTAGAAGCCTGTGATAAAAATGATATTCTTTTTGCGATAGGCCCCGCAGGTACCGGTAAAACCTATACTGCTGTGGCTTTGGCAGTAAGGGCATTAAAAAATAAGTCGGTTAAAAAGATCATCTTAACCAGGCCTGCAGTAGAAGCCGGGGAGAGTCTGGGTTTTTTACCCGGCGATCTTAAAGAAAAGATAGACCCGTATTTACGTCCGCTGTATGATGCATTGGACGATATGATACCCGCCGACAAACTGGGTTATTATATGAGTACCCGTACCATTGAGATTGCGCCACTTGCTTACATGCGTGGCCGAACGCTTGACAATGCTTTTATAATACTGGATGAAGCACAAAACACCAATGACCTGCAGATAAAAATGTTTCTGACCAGGATAGGACCCAATGCAAAAGCCATTATCACTGGCGATCCTACGCAGATTGATTTGCCTAAAAACCAGCAGAGCGGATTGTTTAAAGCCACCCGCATTTTAAAAAATGTAGAAGGCATTGCACATATTGAACTGGATGAAGAAGATGTGGTAAGGCACCGTTTGGTTAAGCAGATCATTAAAGCTTACAATAAAGATGATTTGCGGATAACAGAGCAAAAAGAAGGTATCAATAAAAAATAGTACTTACTGATCTTTATATACAGAGGCATCAACTGATGCCTCTTTTTTTATATAAAAAAACCATAGCAAAACTTTAACGGGTTCTTTTATAAAAAAAGCGGTTAAAAGAAAAAATAAAATTATTTTTAACACTCAAACCAAAACAACCAAATATGAAAAAAATAATCTTATTGCTTTGCGTGGCGGCAGGTTTTGCAGCCTGTAAAGGTACAAGCGACCAGGGTTCTCCAACAGCCGCCATTGATGCCATGTTTACTGCGATGAAAAACGGTAATATGGATGACATCAAGAAATTTATCACAAAACAGGATGTTGCTTTTTTAGAATCGGCCGAAAAATTTATTAACAGCGTTGATCCGGAAGCAATAAAAAAGATGAAATCTAAAATGGGCGACGAATTTAAAGCTAAAGTGAAAGATGTAAAATATACGTTGAAAAATGAGAAAGTTGATGGCGACAAAGCTACGGTAGATGCCGAAGTAACAGAAGACGGAAAGGTAAATACACATACATTTAATCTGGTAAAAGAAGATGGAGCCTGGAAAATATCACTGCTTAATTCGGGCGATGGTATGTTTAACAGCATGAAAGGTAATATGGGCCCCGACCATAAGGATATGGAAGAAGGGCTGGAAAAATTAAAAAATATGAACCCCGATTCTTTGAAAATGCTTATGAATAAAGGGATGCAGGCCCTGGACTCGTTAAGCAAGAAAATGGAGGAAAAGAATTAAAATTATAATACCACCTTAACAAGCATTCCACAGCTGAGGGATGCTTTTTTTTTGCCTTAATGTAAAGATGTTTAACTTTAAGGTATGAATAAAAAATACCTGGCGCTTATTGTAGCTGTTGTAATGCTTTACTCCTGTAATTCTGAGCGTAAAAAAACACCCGTAACAAATATTGAAGTGACCAATACTTTTGTACGTGATTTACTTGATAACGATTTTAAAGAGGCAGAGCAATTTCTTTTAAAAGACAGCTCCAATATAGAAATATTTGAAACGTTTAAAAAACAATACAACCGGCAGGATAAGGCCATTCTTGAAGAATATAAGAAAGCACAAATTATTGTACATGAAGCCAAGGATGCAATTCCCGACAGTGTTTTTATTTTTAATTACAGCAACAGTTACCGTCCCTTAGATACAACCGTTTTAAAAGCTGTGCGGATAGACGGGAAGTGGTTGATAGATTTGAAATATACATTCCCGGCAAATCCATAAAAAAGAAAATGCTTAAAAATCTATTACTCGTTGGTCTGGGTGGCAGCATAGGTTCTATGGCCAGGTATGCAGCTTCATTTTTGGTCAGGTCAAAATTATTTCCTTACGCTACCCTGTCTGTAAATATAATCGGCAGTTTTATTATCGGGCTTGTTTTTGCCCTGAGTATCAAAGAAGCAGGGCTTTCAAATAACTGGAAATTATTTCTTGCAACTGGTATCTGTGGCGGCTTTACCACTTTCTCTGCTTTTTCGTTAGAGAATATGGGATTGCTGCAAAGTGGTAAAATTGGAATGGCACTTACCTACATTATTTTAAGTATTGTACTGGGAGTAACCGCTACTTTTCTGGGATATCAATTAATTATTAAAACAACCTGAATATTGAACAAAGAACAGGAAATATGAAATAACGAACGCAAACAAAAAAACACATAACTCAAAACTGAAAACATGTTTGTCCTACACCCCTGGCACGGCGCACACTATGGAGATAACGCTCCGCAGTCAGTTAACGGCCTTATTGAAATTCCGCAAGGTTCACGTACCAAGTACGAGATAGATAAAAAGACAGGCCTGTTAAAACTGGACCGCATCATTTATTCTTCCTTCCACTACCCGGTTAACTATGGTTTTATTCCGCAAACACTGGGGCAGGATGGAGACCCGCTGGATATACTGGTGATGTGCAGTGAAAGTATTCAACCGCTTTGCCTGGTAGAAGCAACCGTGATAGGCAACATGCAGATGATTGACAATGGCGAAAAAGATGATAAGATAATTGCCGTAGCCTCCAGAGACCCCGGTGTGAACTACATCAGCAACGTAGATGAACTCCCCAAACATTTTATTGCCGTGCTGCGCAATTTTTTTGAACAATACAAAGTGCTTGAAAATAAAAAAGTGGAGATTGATGAATTTCAGGATAAAGAAGCGGCTTATAAAGTAATTGAAGAAGCCATTGAGTTTTATAAAACAACATTCCCAAAATGATTATAAAAAAAAAGCTTATGGATACACAGACTATTCTTATCTTAATACTGGTGGGCATTGCAGCCGGTATGCTGAGTGGCCTGGTAGGCGTGGGCGGTGGCATTATCATTGTACCATCGCTGGTTTACTTTATTGGCTTCAGCCAAAAAACCGCACAGGGTACATCATTAGGTATGATACTGTTGCCTGTTGGTATTATAAGTGTGCTGCAATATTATAAACAGGGGCATATGGATTTAAAAGTTGTAGGCATACTGGCCCTTGGTTTTTTAGCTGGTAGTTATTACGGGAGTAAGATCGCATTAAGTCTGCCGGAGTATACGGTTAAGAAAATTTTCGCCGTGCTGATGCTCCTGATTGCTGTTAAGATGCTGTTTTTTGATAAACCAAAAAAAGAAGCAGACACAGCAGCGGTAGAAAAAAATATAAATATTCCAGACAGGGAAAGCCGCTTACCGAACAGCAACAGCAACGATGGCTGACATCACAAATATCGTTTGATAACACGCAGTCGCTGCAACCGCTGGCCCGTTTCTGCATCAATAATACCGGCATTGTCTATCTTATCAACCCGCACTCTTCCGGCCGAATGTATGATGGCTGTTGCATCCAGTAAAAGGCCCGTATGAATTATATTTCCCTCTTCATTATCAAAAAAAGCAAGATCACCGCAACGGGCTTCCTGTAAAAAATCAACCGGTTCGCCCTGCGCAGCCTGCTGTTGAGCATCACGCAATAACGAAATGTTCAGGAATTTGTAAACCGATTGTGTGAAGCCGCTGCAATCGGTACCAAAAACAGAGCGGCCGCCCCACAGATATGCCGTGTTAAAAAACATAAATGCAAGTTGCTTAATAGTGTCTGCGTCATGCTTTGCTGCACTGGGTTTCCACAAATTACCTGCGTACTGCAGTTTGTTTTGGCGCCATAAAGCCTCGCCCTTCTTTACGGCCGTTAATGAACTCCCAAAAGGTATCCGCATCAGCTGACCGTTAAAATCAATTTCATTCACCCAATCTGCTGCCAGATCAGTTTCTTCCGAATAATACGTCGCTTCATCTATTTCCAGCAAATGAGACTGCCTGCACCAGCCGCTGTATGCATCGTACTGGTTTACGATCTTTACCCACCCTTCTTTCTCGGCAACAGTAATAATACAACACTCACCAAACAAAAGCTGGCTGGTCATTTCCGCCCGGTGATCGGGCTCCATCCTTACCGGCGCTACCGGTACACAACAAACTGCATAACTCATGATCATAATTTATCTGCAACTAAATTAAGCATTTTACATAAATGGCAATGGTAAACTGCCGGGGCTTTACACACAATCTTAGTATATTTGAAAATACAGCAAGCACTTATAATGAGGCTAATCAAATACGTCGGCACCATCCTTGGAATATATCGTGAAATAAAATTTCAAAAACATTATAACCGGGTGTTCCTGCTCCCCTATCTGCAACAACTCGAAAAGGAATATAACGGAAAATTTAAAGAAGAGCAAAAGCAAAAAATAGGTAACTATTATGGTTTGTTTATCACTTCTTTTTTATGCAGCAGCTATAAAAAATTGCAGGGCAGGCAACTTACGGATGCTGAACGGAAAAGAGCTACGCTCTTCGGTATTTTAACCCCTGTGGGTGATGACCTGTTTGATGAAGACAAACTTGATATAGAAAGCATACGTGCTATTACATTCCAGCCTGAAAACTATACAGCCACCACGTTTTCAGCACAGGTAGCAAAAGAAGTGCAAACATTTTTATTGCAGGATGTGCCCAATAAGGAAGCGTACTTAGAAGCTGCAAAAAATGTATTGGAAATACAGATTGAAACTGTGAAGCAAACCAATGCTGCCATTTCAAAACAGGAGTTGGAATACATCACGTACGCAAAAGGGGCAGCATCTGTTATTATTTATTACCAATGCCTGGATGAAATTGCTGACGAAAAAATGAAAGAAGCATTATTTTTAATTGGGAGCCTGTACCAGTTGGGTAACGACATTTTTGATTTATACAAAGATGTACGGGACAATATTTATACCTTGGTAAATACCTGCAATGACTATGCAGATTTCAAAAATAGTTTCCTGGAAAGAATACGGTTGCAGAACCGAAAAATTATGGAGCTAGCTTATCCTCAAAAAAATAAAAACGAATTTTGCTTTGTGATGAATACCATTAATGCCAGGTCGGTGGTAGCGCTTGATCAGTTTGTGCACATGCAACGCAAGGCAGGTAAAAAAATAAACTGGCAGCAACTGCAACGGAAAGATATGATCGTGGATATGGAAAAGCCACGCAATTTTTTAAAATGGCTTTACTATGCTTATAAACTTCCCGGGTTAAAATAATTGAACCCTTTAGCTTTTATGAGAAATCTGCGCTTACTGTTTTTTATTTTAATTGTTGATACGGGTTGCCTGTATGCGCAGGCTGATACCGCATTGATTACGATATTGATCAAAGATATTGAAGCTGCCCAGTTTAAGCAGGATGGAACTTTTTATGCAGGCATGTTCCCCGGTTACCGGCAGTGTGCAGGTTTTCCGCATAACCATCAACCCGATAATAATATTTTCTTCCCGGCCATCACTGCTTTTACGCTGAAAAATCTTACACCATATTTAGATAATGAAAATAAAACGAGGGCTTTGCAGATCATCCGGAACACGGCAAATGCCTGCACACACTACCGAAACCTTAGCGGTAAACCCTTGTACAGCTTTTGGCCAACCAACGCCCGTATTTTACCTAATGCCTTTTTTATAAACCGTTTAAATGGCATACTGGCGCAGGGGGATGATGCAGATGACAGTGTGATGATCTTAATGGAATCGGATGACAATGAAAAAGATAACAGGGCATTGAAAGAAAAATTGGTGCAGACAAGTAATCTTAAAAAAAGAAAGATCAATTCCACTTTTAAAAAGTACAGAGACATTCCTGCTTACAGCACTTACCTCGGCGAAAAAATGCATCCCGATTTTGATTTTGCCGTGCAATGCAATATACTTTATTTCAATTTTGAAAAAAAAATACCGCTGGTAAAAGAAGACAGCGCTACTATTTTACTTTTGGCAGCCATGCTCAAAAACCGGGAGTACATGAAAAGGCCCGTTTACATCTCTCCCAGTTATAATAAACCATCCGTGCTCATTTATCATGTTGCACGTTTAATGGGAGCATTCAACATTCCGGAACTGGAGTTATATAAACAGCAGTTAATTGCCGATTCATATCTTGTACTTTCCAAAGCAACCAACATAATGGACCGCATCATTTTACGAACTGCCTTGTTGAGATTGGGAGCAGAAGTATCGGAACTTACGATTAACTCAATAGCCGATTTTGAAAAAACAGACCAGGATGAATTTGTCTTTTTCCAGGCCAGGGCTGCATTTGCGCAACCAACACCCATAAAACAGATCTTTCTTCACTGGAATTATCTTATTTATTCTTTTTATTGCCCAACCTACAATAAAGCGCTTTGGCTTGAATATCTGGTTTTAAAAAACAATAGAAAGCTTTAGAGCATCTATTTGAGGCAACGACCCTTTTAAGAAGTGCAAGAAAAACGACTTACCGACTTACGGGCAAATAAAATCGTAAACACAAAATGCTCTTTTGATAATCCTGCGGATTATGTTTTTGCCACAAAGACACAAAGGATTTTTTCCCCGCAGGAAAAATAAGGTTTGCAGGAAAGAATTAATTAAACGTCGATAAAACATTTGTGGCAAAGGCTGCTTTCACGAAGTGAAAGAAACTTTGTGTCTTCGTGTCTTTGTGGCAAATCCTTTTGCACCGAAGCTGAGAAAAAATATTATTGGCTTCCCGATTTTCCGGGAAGATTAAAAAAATAATTTGTTTTGTGAAGTAATCTGTAAATTGAAAACAAATCAATAACCCGTTTTTGAGTAAAAGTAAATACAGCCATATCAGTGATGCGGAATTACTAAGCCAGTTTTATGCAGACCATAATAATGAGTGGCTGGGCATTTTGCTGGAACGTTATACCATGCTGTTGCTGGGTGTTGGTATGAAGTATCTGAAGAACGAAGAAGA
>JBBQLS010000121.1:0-10627 GCA_038328115.1 Chitinophagales bacterium | reverse complement strand
GGGCATACACTCCAATGGGCAAACAGACCGGGTTGCATTTTGTACAAAGTATTGAGCCATTTACGGCTCTTTCGTAAATGTATCCGCTTATTCCATTTGCACCATTTCTCAAGCCGCCGGTTTATGCACAGCATCCTGTGGACAAAGCGCCAAAAGTCGTAAAGTTTTAAAAGAAATGAAGGCGAGTATGATATTCCGGTTTTTTTTGCAGGAATAAATTTATTACCCAATGGCTATGTGTATTGTGATGAGGATGGAATTGTGACTGCTAAAGAAAAACTATAAGCTTCTAAAACAAAACCTTCGGCTAACATTGCTTCGCCTTCGAGTCCAACCTCCTACGCTCAGATAAAAGCTCAAAAAAAATATAACGTAAAAAAATTACACCTTCACCGCCACGCTATGCACCGCAGCCGCCATTTCTTTTATAAGGTTGGGATCTTTTTCTATGGCATTACCCACCACAATTACATCGGCACCGGCCCTGCAGTTGAGGTATGCTTTTTCGGGTTCAATAATGCCACCGCCAATAATAAGGGGCGCTTCAATAACGGAAGCTACTTTGGCAATCATGTCTTCGCTGATGGCGCGTTTGGCGCCACTGCCGGCATCCATGTAAATCAGTTTCATGCCCAGCATTTCGCCGGCCATGGCCGTACACATGGCAATTTCATTTTTATCGGCCGGTAAGGGAGATGCGTTGGAGATATAAGAAACCGTTGTGGGTGCACCGCCATCTACCACCATATAACCGGTAGATAAAATTTCGAGGCCGCTTTGTTTTACAATGGGTGCAGATATTACATGTTGTCCAATAAGCATATCGGCATTGCGGCCGCTGATGAGCGAAAGGTATAAAAGCGCATCGGCATATTTACTAACCTGGTTGGGGCTGCCGGGAAAAAGTATTACCGGGATATTGCAACTGCGTTTTATCAGTTGTACACATTCATCCAGGTAATTTGAAATAACCAGGCTGCCACCCACTAAAAAATAATCCACTTTAGCAGCTACCGCCATATCAATCAATGGCAGCAGGTTGCTGTCGTTCACCTTATCAGGATCAATCAATACGGCAAATGACTTTTTCTGCTGTTGCTTTCGCTCAACAAGTGAATCGTAAATACCTTTAATCATCTTTTCCGGTTGGTTTCATGCAAAAATGTATAAAAAAAAGTTATTATCGAAAAATAAGATGCTTTTAAAACGCTAATGGCTGCAAATTCGTACTTTTTCTGCTTAATTTTGACAAATGCTCAATATTAGTTACGAGATTAGGTTTAAAACAGCCCGAAGTGGCGGCAAAGGGGGCCAGAACGTGAACAAGGTGGAAACCATGGTAGAAGGCTATTGGCATATTGAATCTTCGCTATTGGTAGATGAGGAGCAAAAGAAATTATTGCTGGAAAAACTGGTTAAAAAAATCAATTCAGAGGGGTTTTTGCTGGTAAAAAGCCAGGCCGACCGTAGCCAACTTGCCAATAAACAGGATGTGATAGAAAAAATGAATACCCTGGTAAACAAAGCCCTTATAAAACCCAAGCCCCGTAAAGCAACAAAACCAAGCAAAGCTGCCAAAGAAAAACGTATTGAAGTAAAAAAGAGAGTGGGCACCTTAAAAGATTTCAGAAAAAAGATAGGCAGGGAGATCTGGTAAAAAGAAATGACTATGAAAAGCTTTTTTCTGCTGCTACCTTTTTTCTTTTTGTCGTTTCTTAACTCACGCAGTAGTATAAATCTCTCCCCTCCAAAAACCGGCTCGGTAAAAATAACTTGTGTAAACACCGTTAAAGGAAAACCGCTTGAACTGAACAGCGGCAAATACATCAATTCTTTTGGCGAAGAATACAGTATTTCAAAATTCAAATATTATATAAGCCAGGTTTCATTGCAGCGGGGCAAAGCTGTTTTTTGGGAACCGGAAAATTTTCATCTTATTGACGAGGGCAATGCAGATGCTTTGCATTTTAGTTTTGCTTTAAGCGCAGGTAATTACGATGCATTAAATTTTATGCTGGGTGTAGATAGTATACACAATGTAAGTGGTGCACAAAGCGGTGCATTGGATCCGCTGAATGATATGTTCTGGACCTGGAATAACGGTTATGTTATGGCTAAGATAGAAGGATATTCGCCGCAGGCAAATATTGTAAATAATAAATTTGAATTTCATATTGGCGGCTTTATGGGCGAAAATAATGTACTGAAAAATATAGCACTCAATTTCCCGGCAGGCAAAACATTAAATATTCAGGAAGGCAAAACCAGCGAAATTATCATTGAAGCAGATATTGATGCCTGGTGGCAGCAACCTAATGATATTAAAATTGCCAGGCACCCTGTTTGCAGCAGTCCTGGCCCGCTGGCAAAAAAAATTGCAGACAACTACATTAAAATGTTCAGCATAAAAGATGTGGTAAATAACTACAATTGAAAACAAGGATCATCATATTGCTTTGTTTATGCTCGTCGCTTGCCGTGTTGCTGATTAGCGCTGCAGATAACCGGTCTGTACATTTTGCTGATGGTAAATTACCCGATTATATTGAGTTTAAAATTCCCGCCGGCTGGCCCAAACCGCCAACAGATATTTTTGCAAAAAATCGATTAAGTGAACAGGGTTTTCAATTGGGCAAAAAATTATTCTACGATACCCGCCTGAGTAAAGATGGCAGCAATATTTCCTGCGCAAACTGCCACCAGCAATTCGCCGCATTCGCTACATACGATCATGATTTTAGCCATGGCCTTAACGACCAGCATACCACCCGCAATGCACCTGCACTTTTTAACCTGGCCTGGATGACGAAGTACCATTGGGATGGAGGTATCAATCACATTGAAGTGCAGCCTTTATCACCGATAACATCGCCAACGGAAATGGCCGAAACCCTGGAAAATATTCTAAATAAACTGAAGAAAGATTCTGCCTATCCAAAAATGTTTAAAGCTGCTTTTGGCACTGCCGAAATTAACAGCCAGCGCATGTTGAAAGCGTTGGCGCAGTTTACCGGTTCCATTGTTTCATCTAATTCAAAATACGATAAAGTGTTGCGTGGCGAAGCAACATTTACTTACAGCGAACAAAATGGTTATGCCGTTTTTAAGGCAAAATGTGCAGCCTGCCATGCAGAACCTTTGTTTACCGATAACAGTTTAAGAAATAACGGCCTGCCCATAAATGAATATTTAAAAGATTATGGCAGCATGAAGATTACCGGTAAACCAGAAGATTCACTAAAATTTAAAGTACCCAGTCTGCGTAATGTATCAGTTAGTTTTCCTTATATGCACGATGGCAGATTTTATTCGCTGGGTGCTGTAATTGAACATTATCGTAATGGCATTACCGTGCAACCAACATTAGATCCGCTGCTGACAAAGAAAATAGATATTACCAATACACAAAAAAATGAACTGATTTATTTTTTAAATACACTTACAGATACCAGCATGACAAAGAATCCAAGATTTGCGAAATAAAGAATTGTACAAGTGTATTTAAAAATTATAAAGGTAAATTTGTACTTAAATTAAAAAGATAATTGAGCGGCATTAAAAAATTAGCAGGTCAAACAATGTGGTACGGTGTAAGTACCATTGCCGCCAGGTTTTTAAATTATTTGGTTACGCCCTATCTTACCAATGTATTATCCAGCGAAGATTATGGTAAGATGAGCCTGGTGTATGCCGTACTTCCATTTTTAAATGTGTTGTTTACTTACGGCCTGGAAACTGCGTTTTTCCGTTTTTCAAACCGGGAAGAAAACAAAGCCAATATTTATAACACAACAGCTACTTCTATAATTATAAGCACCATTTTACTGGGTGCTACGTTATTATTCTTTCATCAGCAACTGGCAACATTTGCAGGCATCAGCAATTATCCCGAACTTATTAAATTCAGTATCATCATCATCATGATTGATACAATGGCCATTATACCTTTTGCCAAACTGCGTTACGAGGGAAGGCCAAGAAAGTATGCCCTGGCAAAAGTTTCAGGCATAGTAGCTTACCTCTTTTTTACTTTTTTCTTTTTGTCGGTTTGTTATGTAAGGGCAAAGGCAAATCCGGCTTCTGCCTGGAACAGCATAGTTGATGTAAAGAAAAACCCGGTTTACTATATTGTTATGGCCAATCTTATACAATCTGTAATAACATTACTGTTTTTGTATAGAGAAGTGCTGGCCATCCGTTTTAAAATAGATTTTAAACTCTGGCGGCAAATTATGGTTTACTCAATGCCCATGATCATAGTGGGCATGGGTGGCGTTATTAACGAAACGCTCGACAGGATCATGCTGAAATGGTGGGTACCGGGAGACGAAATTTTTAAGGAACAGCAGGTTGCCATTTATAGTGCCTGTTATAAACTTTCCATTTTAATTTCACTTTTTATACAGGCTTTCAGAATGGGTGCCGAACCTTTCTTTTTTAAACAGGCTGGCACAGAAAATCCACAACGTACCTATGCACGGGTAATGAAATTTTTTGTAATTATCATCAGCGTCATGTTCCTGATAGTGGCTCTTTTTTTACCCGTATGGCGATATTTTATTGCATCCAAAATGTGGGACGGGCTTGTGGTTGTGCCGATACTGTTATTGGCAAATATGTTTTTGGGTATTTATTATAATTTATCAATCTGGTATAAACTGGGGCACAAAACTGCGCCGGGTGCTTATATAACTATTACCGGCGCTGTAATAACTATTGCTATCAATTACTTTTTTATTCCGAGATACGGATATATCGCCTGTGCCTGGGCAACTTTTTTCTGCTACGGCAGCATGATGGTTATGAGTTACGTTTGGGGGCAAAAAGTTTACAGGATACCATACGCATGGAAAAAACTGGTTGCGTACATGGCTATTGCCGTGTTGTTATTTTTTATTCATAAAGGAATTACGGCGCTTACGGTAAATCTGATTATTCAATCAGCCGTGGGGGCCATTTTATTGGCAGCATTTATGCTGTTTATTTCCCGAATAGAAAAAAAAGAATTTGCAAAACTTCCGTTGATCGGAAAATATTTCAACAGGCAAATTTAAAATAATGAATAAAGCACAATTTGGAATGATAGGTCTTGGCACTATGGGAAGAAACCTGGTACTGAATATTGCTGATCATGGTTTTTCTGTTTGTGGTTACAATCGGGATATTGCACAGCAACAACGTTTAACTGCGGAAGGTGCCGGTAAAACCGCTAGCGTTGCAGCAAGCATGCAGCAACTTGCTGACAACCTGGAGAAGCCTGCAAAGATGATGTTGCTGGTGCCTGCCGGAAAAATTGTGGATGCAGTAGCAGCTTTCATATAGACTGGAAATAAATAATAATCATGAAAAAAAATACTGTAGCTCCGCAATCAATTATCATCTTTGGTGCAAACGGAGATTTGTGCTGGCGTAAGCTGATACCGGCTTTGTACAATCTTTATCTAACAGATAACCTTCCGGAAAAATTTTCAATAACAGCCATTGATCACGGAGATGTAACAGCCGAAGCATATAATAAACGACTGCTGGATGGTATCAATCAATTCAGCCGGTCGGGCAAAGCTGATAAAAAAGCATGGAAGGAATTCAGCAATCATATTTATTATCTGCAAGGCGATTTTACCAATGCAGATCTGTATATTTCTCTAAATAAATTATTAAAAGAACAGGATACTAAAACCGGGCAGCGGCTTAACCGGCTATTTTACTTTTCTGTTTCTCCCCGTTTTATAGAAACCATCAGCGAAGAGTTATACAAAAATAAAATCGCCACTCAAAAAGATGCAGACCGCATCATTATAGAAAAGCCTTTTGGCAGCAGTTTGCAAACAGCTAAAAAACTTAATGCTTTTCTATTAAAACGTTTTGCCGAAAAACAGTTGTACCGTATAGACCATTACCTGGGTAAAGAAACGGTACAGAACATGATGGCATTCCGTTTTGCCAATTACATATTTGAACCGCTGTGGAACAGCAATTTTATTGATCATGTGCAGATAACAGTCTTTGAAACAGTCAGCGTTGGTGGCCGTGCCGGCTATTACGAACAGGCGGGTGCCATAAGAGATATGATACAAAATCATTTGCTGCAGCTACTTTGTGTGATTGCTATGGAAGCACCTAAAAAAATGGATGCTACCGAGATCAGGAATAGAAAATTACAGGTGTTAAAAGCCATCAGGCCATTTACAAATGCAACTGCAACAAAAAATATTATACGGGCACAATATACAGAAGCTAAGGTAAACGGTGCAAAGCAGGTTGCTTACCGCAAAGAAGAAAATGTTGCGCCTGCTTCTGTTACCGAAACTTATTTTGCAGGTAAATTTTTTATTGACAATCAACGATGGAAAGCTGTTCCTTTTTATTTGCGTACCGGTAAATGTTTATCTAAACAAACATCTGTAATTGTTGTTGAATTTAAAAATACGCCGCATAAGATTTTTAAATGCGATCATGAACCGAACAGGCTTATTATTTCTATTCAGCCCGATAATGAGATAAGCCTTTGGTTTGAAAGCAAGGTGCCAGGACTGGAAATGAAATTGAAAAATGTGGAAATGGATTTCACCTACCGGGAAAGTTATACAGAGCAATTACCCGAAGCGTATGAAACCTTGTTGCTGGATGCCATGGAAGGAGATGCATCTTTATTTATGCGGAACGACCAGGTAGAAACAGCTTGGAAAGTTGTAATGCCAATCATTAACAACTGGCAAAAACAAACGAAGCCAAATCTTAAATTTTATGCTGCCGGTAGCCACGGGCCAAAAGCTGCAGACGATCTTTTAAAAAAAGATGGCAGAAAATGGTATCTGTAAATTAAAAATATGCTTCACTATAATTCATACGAATCGTTAAGCAATGCTGCTGCGCATTTTTTTACCGTTGCATACAGCCGCAGCATTGCTGCTCACAACAAGTTTACAGTGGCATTAAGTGGGGGCAACACACCCAAAAGATTTTTTGAGTTATTGGCAACGCCTGAATTAAGCCAGAACATTAACTGGAAAAAGGTGTTCATCTTTTTTAGTGATGAGCGATATGTGCCACACAATGATGCTGAAAGTAATTTTAACATGGCTTCAAAAGCATTACTTGATCATATTCCAATTCCCCGAAAAAATATTTTTGCCATACCGGTATCATCTACTCCAAAAAAAGATGCCGCTGACTATGAAGCTTCGGTAAAAAAAATAACGGCGGACACAAAATATGCTTTCGACCTGGTTTTGCTGGGCATGGGTGCCGATGGTCACACTGCTTCTCTTTTTCCCGGCAACGAAATACTACAGGAAAAGAAAAGACTGGTAAAAGAAGTTTTTGTGAAAGAAAAAAATATGTACCGCATCAGTTTCACCTTCTCTTTAATTAACCGTGCAAAACAAATTTTATTACTGGTAAATGGCGAAGAAAAAAAACCAGTATTGGAAAAAATTTCTTCTACCAGAAAAAACAAAAACCCTTTACCGGTTCAATTATTAACCGGAGATATTACATGGATGGTAGCCTGACAGGCTTATTACTATTTCAGCAGGCTCAATCGTCATCATCTTTGTTAACAGCCCGTACAAAGCCTGCCCTTTTGGGTGCAGGCATTACAGCATTCAATCCCTTTATACCTTTCCATATAACTTCACTGAGTTCCATATCCGGCACCCGGTCTTCTTTTGTAAAATCAAAATTTGCCGACTTTTCAGCTAATTCATTCCATACCACGTTTTTGTCAGACAGATTAATATTTGACGGTTTGGCTTTAAATGAAGTAAAGTCGGGTGTTGCGATAAAGCTTCGCCACAAGGGCGTTGCAGCAGCATCATACTGGCTCATGGGCGAAACTCCCAGGATCAATTCCATTGTACGCAGGATGCCGCTTGTTGTATAAGACGTATGATCTACAAAATTTCTTTTTACATAAGGGCCCGCCATGTATGCCGGGCTCCGGTGTGCATCTACATGGTCAGGGCCATTTTGTGCATCATCTTCCAGAATAAACACAACACTTTCGTTCCATACAGGGCTATTGCTGAGGTGTTCTAAAAACATACCTACTGCCAGATCATTATCAGCAGCGAACGCAAAAGGAGTAGGTTTTCCTTTTGATAAACCAGCAGTGTGATCATTAGGGAAACGAAGAGACATAAAAGCCGGCAGTGCATCGGCTGCAACCAGCGAATCAAATTCATGCGCCCATTGATAATAGCGGGCAGTATCCGGAACATTCAAATTCCAGCCAACAAAATACGGGCAAAAATGATTGTCCAGCACAGGTATGTTTGCTTTGCGATCCTCTACAAATTCTCCATAAGTACGGTAACTTACTCCGGCTTTTTTGCACGCTCCCCAAATAAAGTCTCCTTTATTATTTGCAACTTTTCTATTGCCTTCTGCATCATATCCTCCACCCCTGCCCCCATAACTGGTTACCCAGTTTTTTTCAAGAAAATCAGTGGCGTAGGCGCCCATACTCCAGTTGTGCCCGTCAGCACTTACTTCACCATCCACATAAAAATTATCCAGCAACACAAAATCCCTTGCCAGTTTGTGTTGATTGGGAGTTATCTTTTCACCAAATAATACCAGGCTTGTATCACCGTTTCCTTCGGGCATATCGCCTAATACCTGGTCGTATGAGCGGTTTTCTTTAACAATGTAAAACACATGTTTAATGGGCGATGGGTCTCCAATCTTCCCAGGAACCGGGTTGCCAGCTTCAATCATACTTCTGCTTTCCTTTTCTTTTGTGTAGGGTGTATTTTTATAAACCTGTTGCGAATAAATACTTAACTCTTTCACAGATGGCATATCAATGATACTCAAAGTACCTTTCATTAGGCCGCCAATATATTGCGACTTATCTTCCTCTCCTGCCTGATAAATCACTTTTCGTTTTACAGGGCTTGGCCCTTTGGGATTGGCAAAAGAGGAAAACCCTTTCCCATTGGTTACCCATATTTTTTTACCAATTGCTTTTACACAGGTAGGATACCAACCCACCGGTATAAACCCTTTTGATGAACTGAAGCCAGGTTTAGTTACATCAAATACCGCTAAGCAGTTATTATCTGCATTGGCAATAAAAAGGGTTTTATTATCATCGCTTAAAGCCAACCCATTGCTCGTACTTCCGGGCGGTGCATCAGGAAACAAAGAAGCAGTAAGGGTTTCAACTACTTTATCTTCTTTTAAATTAATAACTGAAACTGAATTATCATTGGCGTTTGCAACAAACAAAAATTTACCATCTTTGGTTATGCAGATATCATTTGGGTTATCGCCTACCGGAATTTGTGTTTCAATTTTCCGGTCCTGTGTATTATAAACAATCAATTTATCGCAGCCCCAGCAACTGATGTAAAGTTGTTTTTTATCGGTTGATAAAAGACAGGTGTATGCTTCTCCATCTAACTTAACCTGCTGCAAAATGCTTTTTGTAACAAGATCAATAATGTACAATGAGTTATCATCTTTAGTTACTACGTACAGCAAATGCCTGGCATCATCAATATCAATGCCTGCGGGAGAAATTTTGTTTGGCCATTTTTTACCCAGCTTAATGCTGTCTTTTAATAATAATTTATTATTTACAATGGCGTACTGCAAAATCCAGTTATCATTTCCGCCGCCGGCAAACAGGTATTTTTCATCGCTGCTGAATTTAAGTCCCAGCCAGCTTTTGGCAATTTCAATGCTATCAAGTATCAGCTCTTTTTTTACATCGATAAGCTGCAGGCTTTGTTTGCTTTGCCCGTTGTTGGTAACCGCAATCCATTTTTTTGAACTGCTTACTGCCATATTTAACGGCAGGTCGCCAAGTGGTAAACTTCTGCCGGCAGGAGAAAGCGACCATCCGTTTGGCAGCGTTACCTCTTTTTGTGCGTGGGCGTTTATTGCAACAAGGGCAAGAAAAATAAACAGCAGGTTCCTTTTAGCCATATTCTTATATTGAAAGATAAAGTTAGTTAAAGGCTTTGTTTAAATGAATGATGAAACCGGTTATTAAAATATTTTATCGTTATTTTTTAAGCAGCAACGCAATCAATATTTCCGGTACAGGTCATAAATAATTTTTCGGTCTGCATCGCTGAGTATCGGTAAAGAATCGTTTTGTACAAAATGCAGTTTAAATGCTTTAATAGCTGCAATGGAATCCCTGGTATCGTAACCAATAATACGCAGGCCCTGTATAGCATCAAAGTTTTCAGGCAGTTTCACATTTGCCGTATCATACCAGTAACCAAAACCATTGGCAGCCAGTTGCTTCCAGGGGAAATATTTATTGGGATCCACTTTTCTTTTGGGTGCAATATCGGCATGGCCAATAAAATTGGCAGTGGGAATATTGTTATCCTTTTTTAATTTTTTCAAAACATCAAGCAAGCTTTTTATCTGAGCTTCGCTAAAAGGTTCAAAGCCGTTATTATCCAGCTCAATGCCGATGCTTACGCTGTTTACATCGGTAACATTTCCCCATTTGCTGTTGCCTGCATGCCATGCCCGCAGGTAATCGTTCAGCATGTGGTTTATGGTGCCATCTTTACAGATAACATAATGGGCACTCACCTGTGTGCGGGGCAGTGTAAAAGTTTTAAGTGTGGTATCGCAGGCGGTTTGCGCTGTGTGATGA
>JBBQLS010000120.1:0-10822 GCA_038328115.1 Chitinophagales bacterium | reverse complement strand
GTATCGGTTGTTTTGGTAAGTGTAATAAAATTGCTGGCTATAAAAACTGCTTTAATAAAAGGAAAAGTAAACAACTCCTGCGCAAGCGGCGATGGTTTTGCACTTGCTTCATCTGCAAAGTCAATACTCTTGCCTGGATATAAAAGTTTATTTGCAACAAACTTCATCGTTTCGGGGTTGGGTGTCATTTCGGTATAGATACTAATTACCGGGTTTCCTGTCTTGATCATAATACTCTATTTAAAAATTCAACTACAAAATTAACAAGAATTGCGTTGTTTTAGTTTGAAAAGGCTGTTAAAAGGGATATTTTTCGGATTTCGAAAGGGGCCTCACCCCAACCCCTCTCCAAAGGAGAGGGAACTCGAATTTTGCAGCGCATAGATTTAATTTTTCTTTCTGTATAGAATATTTTTCGATTTTATCTTCTACAATATCCTCCCCTTGGGGAGGATAGGAGGGACTTTTATTCTACAATCTTTAGCTTGGCATAATTCAGCATAATCTTTTTCTCTCCATTCAAATCAAAGTTTACGGTTGCAATGGGATTGTGTGCGGCTCCTTCCATTTTCATCACTTCGCCAAAACCAAATTTTAAATGCTCTACTTTATTACCAACCTGTAAATTACTGGTGTCGCTGGGTTCAAAATTTTCAGAAGGGGTATGTTCTACCGCTTTATTGGTTGCAGGCTTTGTTGTAAAAACTTCTGTTTGTTTTTTTGCAGGAGGGGCACCATATTGTTTTTCGGCACGTTGGGCTGCATTCCAACCGCCGCCGCCGTTACCAAAATTACGTTGCATGCGTTCTCTGGCACCGCCCTGGTTCCAACCGCCGCTATTTGAATTGGCTCCGCCAGCATAACTTTTATCTACATACTCCTCCGAAATTTCTTCCAGAAAACGGCTGGGATCATTTTGCTGCAGTTGTCCAAAGCGGTAACGGGCATTGGCATAACTTAACCACAACCTGTTTTTTGCACGGGTGATTCCTACATAAAATAAACGACGCTCTTCTTCCAGCTCTTCTCTTGTATTAATGCTCATGGCATTTGGAAAAAGTGTTTCTTCCAAACCGCCAACAAATACCACCGGAAACTCCAGGCCTTTTGCCGCATGTATGGTCATCAGTTTTACCACATCCTGGTTTTCCTTATCGTCGCCATCAGCATCAGTTAATAAAACAATTTGTTGCAAATAAGTACCAAGTCCTTTATCTCCCACTTCGCCATCTTCTTCATTCATGGGCGTTTCGGTAAATTCTTTAATGGAGTTTAATAATTCCTGCACGTTCTCGTAACGGGCCAAGCCTTCGGTGGTTTTATCGTTAAATAATTCTTTAACGATGCTGGTGCTTTTACCAACAATTATTGCCAGGTCGTATGCGTTTTTCTTGGTGAGCTCACTTTGAAACATTTTAATCATCGTAACAAAGTTGTCGATGCTTTCAAGCGTTCCGCTTTTATAACCGTACATGGCAGCATTGCTGATGATATCCCAAAGGGTAAGGTTATTCTCATTGGCAAACAGTACAGCTTTATCAAGCGTTGTTTTTCCAATACCCCTGGCGGGGAAATTGATAATGCGTTTTAGCGCTTCCTCATCACGGGGGTTTACAACCAGACGCAGGTAAGCAATAAAATCTTTTACTTCTTTACGCTGATAAAAACTCATGCCGCCATAAATTCGGTAAGCAATACCCATGCGACGCAGCGATTCCTCAAAACTGCGGCTTTGTGCATTGGTGCGGTACAGGATGGCAAAATCTTTATTAAAATAATGATTGCGGAGTTTCTGTTCCTGTATGGTATCGGCCACCATTTTACCTTCGTCATTATCCGTCATGGTGCGTACCAAAGATATTTTTTCTCCTTCGGCATTAACGGTAAATAATTTTTTTTCTATCTGGCCTTTGTTGTTGCCGATAATTTCATTGGCAACGTGTAAAATATTTTGTGTGCTGCGGTAATTCTGTTCCAGCTTTATCAGCTTTACTTCGTCGTAATCTTTTTCAAACTGCAAAATATTTTCGATGGTAGCACCGCGGAAGCTGTAAATACTTTGAGCATCATCGCCCACCACGCAAACATTTTCATGCATGGCACCCAGCAGTTTTATAATTTCATATTGAGCGGTGTTTGTATCCTGGTACTCATCAATCATGATGTATTTAAACTTACGCTGGTACTTGCTTAAAGCATCCGGAAAGTTTTTAAGCAGCAGATACATTTTAAACAACAGGTCATCAAAATCCATGGCCCCGTTTTTAAAACAACGTTTTGCGTATGCATCATAAATTTGGCCGATGGCTGGGCGGTTACTTCTTGCATCTTCCTGTTGCAAGGCCCAGTCGTTCATATATTCTGCAGGGCCTATCAAAGAGTTTTTTGCAGAAGAAATTCTATTGTAAACCACATTTGGTTTATACAGCTTATCATCCAAAGCCAATTCATTGATGACGGTTTTTACAACGCTCTTGGCATCGTCCGTATCGTAAATTGTAAAGTTATTTGGATAGCCCAGCTTAGGCGCTTCGGTCCGCAGTATTCTTGCAAACACGCTGTGAAAAGTACCGATGTATAAATTTCGGGCTTCGGTATTTTCTAAAATTCTTTCCACACGTTCTTTCATTTCAGCAGCAGCCTTATTGGTAAAAGTGAGTGCCAGTATATTAAAGCTGTCAACATTGTGTGCAGCCATTAAGTGTGTAATACGTGTGGTAAGTACTTTTGTTTTGCCGCTTCCTGCGCCGGCAATAATCATAAGCGGTCCGTTTACATGGGTAACAGCCTCCCGTTGAGGTTCGTTCAGTTCATCTAAATACTTCATGTAGCGAAGGTACGGAAGGCGGCGTATAGAATTTATAAGGCTTTCACAACTGTTGAATTTTACCTATAGAAATTTTACTATAAAAATTCATATCCTTTACTACACCCCACGGATTAACTTTAACGTAGGTTTATGCTTTAGTAAATCCATTATCCAAACCAGTAAATCAAAATCCTATGAATTACCAGACCAGCATGCCTGATGAAAAGCTTATTCAGTTTTATCTAAACGGCGACCCCAATGCCATGGCCACCCTTGTTGAATTGTACAAAGACAGGGTTTACCGTTCAATTTATAATATTGTGCAGGATAAATATGCTGCCGAAGAAATTTTTCAGGAAGTTTTTATCTGTCTTATTAATAACATGATTGCCGGTAAAGCGGGCGAAGAAGGAAATTTTTTACAATGGGCTACCCGCATAGGACAACAACTTTGTTTAGATCATAAAAGAAAAACCAACAAGGCCATTGTTTTAAATACTGTAGCAGAGAAGATTGATTTTAACCTGTCGGCAGCCATGCCCAATGCAAACTATCACGAAAGTCATGGAAAAATTAAAAGCATGATTGAGCTGCTGCCCGAAAAGCAAAGAGAGGTTATGCTGCTGAATCATTATGGCGGATTGAGCTTTATTGAAATTGCAGAAACCCTGAAATGTACACTAAGCATGGCTTTAGACTATATGAAACTTGCACTGAACAACCTTTGCCGCATGATGGTTGAAAAAGAAATAGTGCTGAATTAGCAGACTTAAATATTATCTATTAGAAATACAACTACAAAGTTTTCAAACACACAACTACATTTTACTTTTATGTTATGTCAGATATTTGAACTCCGATATCCAATCAACCTAAAACAAAAAAAATCTGATTATGAAAAACCTTATTACTCTAACCGATGAGCAACTGATTGCTTTATTTAACGAAGGAAACAGCCATGCCATGGAAGTATTGATAACACGCCACAAAGAGCGCATTTTTACTTCCATTTACCTGCTGGTAAAAGATAAGTACCTGGCCGAAGATATTTTTCAGGATCTGTTTATTAAAGTGATTGAAACCTTCAGGGCCGGAAAGTATAAAGAAGAAAATAAGTTTGTACAATGGGCCATGCGTATAGCACACAATCTTTGTGTTGACCATTTCCGTAAAATAAAAACCAAGCCGGTTATAAGAACAAGTGAAGGCATGGATATTTTTGATGTATTGAATTTTGCAGAACCCAGCATAGAAGATAGGATTATGAAAACCCAAAGCAGCGATAGGATTATGAAACTGGTATGCCAGTTGCCGGAAGAACAGCGGGAAATAATTATTTTAAGGCATTTTGCCGATCTTAAATTCAGAGAAATTTCAAATATCCTGAATTGCAGCGTAAATACAGCACTGGGCCGCATGCGCTATGCCTTATTAAACCTGCGCAAACTAATAGAAGAAAAACAAATTGCACTATAAATAAGATGGATCTTACCTCTCGAACCTGTAAAACCCCTGAAAATGAAAAGCCTTCCCAATGGAGGGCTTTCGTTTTTTAATTCGCCCAACAAATAAAAAATGTAGCTTTCATTTTCAAAACATAATGAGTATATTTAATACTATTAAATCTTACCATTATGCCTTTTTTCGATTTTCATTGCCACCCTGGTTTAAAACCCCAATTTTCTAAACCCACCGCAAAGCCATCCCCCTGGGATCAGATAAATGCAAAACTTGCAGTTATCAAAGGCTGGACAATAAGAATTAATGCGCTGTTTAACGAAGTGCTTAACTCGCAATCAAATCTTACTCAATTATTTCAGAATAACGTAAGATTTATCGGGCTGATATTGCATGCGCCTGAACAAAAAATTGGCCAGGTGTTGGGCGAAAAGGGGATTGTGAATAAGGGAAAAATAAACCTGATTGATAAAACGCAACTGGCGTATCTCACAACAGGTGCTCACTCTTTTGAATTAATAAGCGAAGAGTTAAGATGGCTTACAGTTGCGGTTTCGCCCATAGCCGGCGCCGCATTAAAAATTGTAAAAAAAGCTTCTGATTTTAATGAAGCAGACCAGAACACGGTATTCGGGGTTATTATTGTTGAAGGCCTGCATTGTTTTTTTGATGATCCAAATGCCACAGACGCAAAAGAAAAATACACTGAAAACTTCAACGCTTTTACTGCAGAAAACACGGTGGTATCAATAAACATCTGCCACATGCAGCAAAACCAGTTTTGTAATCATGCGTATGGTATCCAGCTTTTTAATCCCGCATTATTTTACCCCACCGGGCAAGGAATCACAAAGTGGGGTAATGAGGTAATTAACTCAATGGTAAGTAAAAAAATATTGGTTGACATTAAGCACATGAGCCTGAATGCCAGGCTGGATCTGTATCGTATGTTCAGGCTTGCCGATCCGGAACCGAAATATGTGCAGCCCCTAATTTGCACTCATGCCGGTACAACCGGTTTACCCATTATAGACCGGGTAAAATATATTTACAAGGTTCCGGAAGATAAGGGCTCTGTTTATGAATTGATGCACCTGAAACCCAGGAGCAGGTTTTATGAAGATGTTTATCATAATGCCAGCAGCATTAATTTATACGATGAGGATATTGAGAACATTTTTTTATCAGAAGGAATTATCGGCCTTTCTTTTGATCAGCGTATTTTAGGCTTTGGAGATGATAGCGGAGAAACAAGTGTAATAGTGCCGCATGATCTGGAATATATCAGTCACCTGGAAGCAGAGTTCTTTTTTGGTCCTACACCCGAAAACCTGCATATATGGCCCGATGATACCAATGTATGGGCCAGCGAAGATTTGGATGAACTGGCTCAAAATCAGGATCTGTATCCGGACTTGCACCGTAAATTTTTAATTAATAACATCCTGCATATTTTATGGGTAGCCAGTAATAAGCAATCAATAGGTTTAAAAAAGGCAGCAAAACAAATATGCATTGGTACCGATTTTGACGGATTGATAAATGCTATTGATTGCTGCAAAACTGCAGACGGTTTGCAGCAGCTTAAAGATGACATGCGGCAAGAACTGGCAAAAGGATTGAACAAAAATGGATTTCAGGAGCTTAATGTTGACATTTTACTCGATGATATTTTTTATAATAATGGAAAGAATTTTATGCTGAAAAGGCTGAAACAAATGAAGGGATAGTAGTCAAAAAACAGATTAAAAATTAATTGTAAATCTTCTCAGATACCCCGCCGGTATTATCTAATACATGCATATATAGGCAAAAAAGGGTGTTTTTACCCCCTTTTATTACCACTTTGAGGTATTTTTTATGTGGAAAAACTGTCTTCTATTTGTCTATTAATTCAAACGCAAGCCTTTCTGAAAATTATAAAATATTATCAGGCCCGTTTTTAGACCGAACCTTTTTGAGAACAAGGGATTTTTTCCTTGTGGATTTTTCTCATGCTTGAACACATCCCCGTCCCGATTCCTCGGGATGGGTCTTTTTTTTAAAGTCAAAACACTAAACTAAAAATATTATCAAAAAAATACTAAAATAATTAGTGTTAATAAAATTAAACGCATATCTTTGATTCCGAATTTACATTTACAACGCAAAAACAGATACATCAACTAAAAAATTCAGACAATGAGCAAAACAGAAAATTTAGAAAGAACAGAAAAATTTAAGGCACTAAAATTAACGATGGACAAAATCGATAAAGATTTTGGCAAAGGATCGGTAATGATGATGAGTGATAAAGGAGTGGTGGAACAGGAAGTAATTTCAACAGGCTCTATTGGCCTGGACATGGCTCTTGGAATTGGCGGCTTGCCTAAAGGAAGGGTTGTTGAAATTTATGGGCCGGAAAGTTCGGGTAAAACAACTTTAGCTATACATGTTATTGCAGAAGCTCAAAAGAAAGGCGGCATGTGTGCTTTTATTGATGCTGAACATGCTTTTGATAGTGTGTATGCACAAAAATTGGGCGTCGATATTGATAATCTATTGATCTCTCAACCCGATTACGGAGAGCAGGCTTTGGAAATTGCAGACCGTCTGATACTTTCCGGTGCACTGGATGTAGTAGTTATAGATTCTGTGGCGGCATTGGTACCAAAAAGTGAATTGGAAGGAGAGATGGGCGATAGCAAAATGGGCTTGCAGGCCAGGTTAATGAGCCAGGCTTTACGAAAGCTGACGGCTACTATAAATAAAACAAACAGTTGCTGCATTTTCATTAACCAGTTGCGTGAAAAAATTGGTGTTATGTTTGGTAATCCCGAAACAACAACCGGTGGTAATGCATTAAAATTCTATGCTTCGGTAAGGTTAGACATACGCCGCATGGCGCAGATAAAAGATGGCGATGATGCCATTGGTAACCACGTAAAAGTTAAAGTAGTAAAAAATAAAGTGGCGCCACCTTTCCGCCTGGCAGAATTTGATATTATTTATGGTGAAGGTATTTCTAAAGTGGGCGAAATTGTTGATATGGGTGTAGAGTTGGGTATTGTACAAAAAAGCGGAAGCTGGTTTAGTTACAATGGTGATAAGCTTGGTCAGGGAAGAGAATCGGTAAAACAGTTAATGATTGATAATCCTGAAATGGCTAATGAGATAGAAGCTAAGATCAGGGAAAAAATTAAAGAGGCACAGTCGGCTTAATAACCGGTTAAAATAAATGCTTATTTGGTTAGTAAGTATAAAGCTATTGTATGTAAAAATGCAATGGCTTTTTTTATTCGCTTATTTTTACATTCTAAAGAAACTACTTGAACAGGAGAAGCTTAGCACATATTGCGCTGATTTTTACGAATATATTTTTTGCAATAAATCTTTCAGCAGTAAAACACCTCACCAACAATGGGCTGGTACAGGCTTTTGGTTTAAATGTGGTGAGGATTGGTGTAAGTGTCTTCTTATTCTGGATATTGTATTTAATTAAGCCGGTTAATATTAAAATAGAGAGGACTGACAGGATGCGGCTTTTTCTTTGCGCCCTTTTCGGCATCGCCATTAACCAATTAATGTTTATAAAAGGTCTTTCGTTAACTTATCCAATTCATGCCGCCCTGTTATTGCTCATTACGCCTATTTTAATAGTTATTATAGCAGCCTGGCTGCTGAAGGAAAGATTAGGTTTTTTAAAAATTGCCGGTTTAGCGTTGGGTGTTTCAGGTGCTTTGGTGCTTATCCTGGCAAAAGACAAATCGGGAAATGCAGATCATGTTTTACTGGGAGACATCTTTATAGTCATCAACGCAATCTCTTATACTATTTATTTTATTTTAGTGAAGCCATTAATGCTCAAGTACCATCCGGTTGTGATATTAAGATGGGTGTTTACAATTGGCCTGATATTAGTACTTCCCTTTGGCTGGACGGAATTTATACATACCCCCAGGGAAAACTATACAACCATTGATGTAACTGCCATGGCACTTATAGTTATAACAGGGACATTTTTAGCCTACTTGTTTAATTTGTATGGTATAAAAACACTGGGAGCTTCTGTGGCCGGCTTTTATATTTATACGCAACCTGTTTTTGCTGCGCTGATTGCCATCTTTTTCCTTCATGAGCAATTGGCACCATACAAAATTTTATCGGCCGCACTTATTTTTAGTGGTGTTTACCTGGCAAACAAACAATTTAATAATGGCTAATTATATTATTGCTGATACAGAAGAAGATTATAAAATTGCTGCTCAACTTTTTACAGAATATGCACAATGGCTGAATATTGATTTAAGTTTTCAGCAATTTGATGATGAGTTGATGAAATTAAAAACAATGTATGGCAAACCACAAGGAGGCCTTATTCTTTGTAAAGTAGAAAATGAATTTATCGGCTGCGCTGGTATCAGAAAGATTGATAACAATATTGCGGAACTTAAGCGGATGTTTGTAAGACCCACTTTTCAAAATCAGGGAATAGGTAAAGCGTTATTGCAAAAAGCTGTTGAACTTGCCGGAACTCTTAATTACAACGCCATCAGGTTAGACACATTAAATCACATGACTGCAGCCATTAGCCTGTATAAAAATCATGGATTTTATGAAATTGCTTCTTATTATCACAACCCAAATGCAACAGCAGTTTATTTTGAAATGAAGATAGATGGATGATCATTTTTTGGGATAGTCAAAAAACAAAAACTTCTTTTTTGCTTTGCCAAAAGCAACCCAATTGGTAACATCTGCCGATACGGTAAAAATGGCGCAGGTGGGCATATTGTCAATTTGAATGCCGCTATCAAGGCTGTTTACAAAATGGGTTATGCCCGGGTTATGCGAAAAGATTGCCACCGTTTCCAGTTCATCCGGAAGTGCAGCAACCACTTCATAAAATACCTCGGAAGAGGCATGATATAAAGCAGAAATAAAAACAATCTCTTTTAAATGAATATCCAGAGTTTCCGCAAATAATTCAGCAGTTCTCTTCGCCCTGGTAGCGGGACTGGCAACACAGGCATCCAGTTTGCCAATTTTTTCAAGCAGGCGCTTCGCCATCTCAGGCGCATCTGCCTTTCCCCGTTCGTTTAGGGGGCGCTCAAAGTCGTTACCAAAAAAACTTTGGTCACTTTTTGCGTGGCGTATAATAAAAAGCTTTTTCAAATGGAGAATTTTGATGCTATAAAAATATAAAAAATTTAAAGCAACCTGGGAATTATAAGCCTAAACTTTTCATACTTTACACATAAATCAATTTATGCACAGCTTTACTTTCCGCAAAATTTTGTTTATAGCAGCCTGGCTGTTTTTATATTCCTGCACTGCAACCAAAAAAATAATTCAGACTAATGCCAATATCAACAGCCTAAAGTATATTAATTCCTTTGTGGTACCCTTCAATCTTAACTATAAAAACACCACTGTTGGAGGATTATCTGGTATTGATTATGATGCTAAAAACGATTGGTATTACATGATAAGTGACGACAGAAGCGATAAAAATCCGGCACGTTTTTATAAAGCTAAAATTTATATTTCTCAAGAGGGAATTGATAGCCTGGCTTTTATTGATGTTGAAAATATGCTGCAACCTGATGGAAAAGTTTATCCTAATAGTTTGCAGAACCGGTTTAAAACCCCCGACCCTGAAGCAATGCGATACAACCCCGTAAAAGATTATTTGGTTTGGAGCAGCGAAGGAGAAAGAATTGTAAAAGCCAATGACACAGTTTTAACAGACCCCACTGTTATAATAATAAGGCGGGATGGAAAATATGTTGACAGTTTTGCTTTGCCTGCAATTATGCGGATGAGTGCAATAGAAAAAGGCCCCAGAAGAAATGGTGTATTTGAAGGCTTAACCTTTGCCGATAATTATAAAACATTGTATGTAAATGTAGAAGAACCTTTGTATGAAGATGGCCCGAGGGCTGACATAGTAGAGAATGATGCTTTTATAAGGATTATAAAATTTGATGAAAAGAATAAAAACAGTGTGGCCCAATATGCATATAAATTGGCGCCCATTGCGTATGCACCCAAACCCGAAAATGAATTTAAGATAAATGGGGTGCCCGACATAATGAACCTGGGCAATAATAAACTGATGGTAATTGAACGTTCGTTTTCAACCGGCAGACTGGCTTGTACTATACGGGTTTTTATAGCTGATTTAAATGGAGCCACCGACATAAGTTCTATAACGTTAAAAGACAACCATTCCTTTGTGCCGGCAAAAAAATCCTTATTGTTAAACATGGATGACTTGGGGATTTATATTGATAATATAGAAGGCGTGACATTTGGCCCCGTTTTACCAAACGGCCATAAAACACTTTTGTTTATTGCCGATAATAATTTTACTGTGTTAGAGAAAGCGCAGGTTTTACTGTTTGAAATAATTGAATAAAAATATTTACATGCCGGGAAATATTCTGCCGTATTAGGTTAGCTTTACAATTCAAATTTTATAAAAATGATTAATCTGTTAAAAAAATCAACAATACTTTTTTTGTTTCTGTACTTACCTTTTTACAGTATGGCATGGGGTGTTTTAGGCCATCG
>JBBQLS010000119.1:0-10842 GCA_038328115.1 Chitinophagales bacterium | reverse complement strand
AGAGTTTACGGTGGCAATATTAAACTGAGCTTTTTTTGTTTCTGTTTCAAAATTTCCGTCACGGTTGCAGTTTGGTAAATAGAATCCGCCAGGTATTCTTACACGCTCATTGTAATTGTCAAAGCCCGGAATTGTTTTTTCAATATCGGTTCTGATATGATCGTAGTGCTGTAAATATTTATCCCAGTTAACTTTGCTATTGGCTAATGTGGCTTTGGCAAGCCTGCAAACAATTACCGGCTCACTTAACAGTGTTTCACTGATCGGTTTTAAAATTCCTTTTGATTGTTGTACTACGCCCATTGAGTTTTCGCAACTCACAAACTGAGCTTCATTGTTCAACATGTCTTTATCGCTGCGGCCCAGGCAGGGTAATATCAATGCCTCACGCCCATGAACAAAGTGACTACGGTTTAATTTGGTGCTTACGTGTACGGTAAGGCTGCATTTACGTAAAGCTTCGGCAGTAAAAGTTGTATCCGGCGTAGCCGATAAAAAATTACCTCCCATCGCAATAAAAACACTTGCTTTTTCTTCATGCATGGCTTTAATACAATCCACCACATCGTAACCATGTTTTTGCGGTGGTTTAAAATTAAAATTATGTTGCAGTGCATCCAGTAATTTTTGTGAGGGCTTTTCAAAAATACCCATCGTGCGGTCGCCCTGCACATTGCTATGCCCACGTACGGGACAAGTACCGGCACCCCGTTTACCAATACTTCCTTTTAACAACAGCAGGTTTACAATTTCTTTAATAGTGTCAACCGCATTTTTATGTTGCGTTAAACCCATTGCCCAGCAGGCAATGATCTTTGTTTTATCTTTTAAAAGATCAGCAGCCTGTTTTATATCAGCTAGTTCAATACCAGATATAGCAACCAGTTGTTGCAGGTTTAGCTTTTCCAGGTGCTGAGTAAAATTATTAAACCCTTCTGTATTGTTTTCAATAAACGTTTTATCGAAGACTGTACCCGGTGCCATTTTTTCTTGATGCCATAAAAGAAGTTCAATAGCCTGCAGTAAGGCCATATCGCCGTTTATTTTTATGGGTAGAAAAAGATCGGTAAGTGTACTATCAATACCCAATACACCTTTAATTGTTTGCGGGTTATCAAAACCCATCAAACCTGTTTCTGGTAAGGGATTTATAGAAATAATGATAGCTCCGTTTCGTTTTGCTTTTTGTAAAGCAGTTAACATGCGTGGGTGATTGGTACCGGGGTTTTGCCCCAATATCATAATCACTTCTGCCTGGTAAAAATCTTCCAGCTTTACAGATCCTTTACCAATGCCCAGCGACTCGCCCAGTGCAACGCCACTGCTTTCGTGACACATATTGCTGCAGTCGGGTAAATTGTTGGTGCCGTATTCCCTTACAAAAAGCTGGTATAAAAATGCAGCCTCATTACTGGTGCGGCCCGATGTATAAAATATTGCCTCATCCGGCGAAGCCAAAGCATTTAAAGAAGTGCCTATCTTTTTAAAAGCATCATCCCAGGTGATGGGTTGATAATGCGTTGCCCCTTCGGGAAGGTACATGGGCTCGGCAATACGCCCTTTTCGTCCCATTTCATAATCGGATAATGCCGCAAGATCCTGCACCGGATTATTTGCAAAAAAGTCTGCACCAATGGCTTTTGCTGTAGCTTCATCGGCTACTGCTTTGGCACCGTTTTCGCAATACTCTGCAATACCGCTGCGTTCATCATCGGGGTCGGGCCAGGCACAACTGGGACAATCAAATCCATCTTTTGTATTGAGTTTATTAAGCGCTTTTAATCCACGAAAAACACCAGCCTCACCAAAAACATACTGCATGCTTTTAATAACTGCAGGCACACCGGCCGCTGTCTTTTTTACGGGGCCCAATGTTAATCCTGTAAATGTTTCAGGATTCTCCGAGGATGGAATATCTTTTTTTTCTTCGCTCAAAGCTTAACTGTTTTTATTTGGATTATTGTAATTATCACTTTGGTCCTCAGTAGTTTCATCTAAGCAAACAAAATCTTTTTCAATCAATAAGTATAATGAGTCAGTTTGTGAAATGAGCATTTTTGTATCTAACCCTGTTACATTATTTCCAGGCCAGTCTTTAACAAATGAACCAGGAACAAAAATGGTCATTTTATTATTTTCAAAGGCTGCAGAAAGTTCCTGACTTTCATCTATCTTTTGCAAAGTATACATAAACCGGTTATTCAGGAAAATGGTATGCTCTTCCAGGTAACCGGTTTGGGCCAGTTTACTAACTTCGGTTTTTGTAAGCCGTATTCTTAATGAATTTCCTTTTATGCGTAGTTTCATACTTTGTGTTTGAGTTATAGCCTGAAAGTTGGTAAATTAAAATAAAAAACGACTTCCCGGCTTCCCGGCAAAAAAATAAACTTTTATACGGTTATCCTCTCTTTGCCGCTATAAATATTAAACCTGTCTGCTTTTAAAAAGCCAACTAAAGTCACATCGTTTTCAGTTGCCATTTCCACCGCCAGACTTGATGGAGCACCTACCGATGCAATTATTTTTATACCTGCCATCACTGCTTTCTGTACCAGTTCAAAACTGGCTCTGCCACTTAATAATAAAATACAGTTGTATAAAGGTAATTGTTTGTTCAGCATGGCTGCGCCAATAATTTTATCTAACGCATTATGCCTGCCAACATCTTCTCTTAGCATCATAAACTTTCCACCGGCATCAAACAACGCACTTGCATGAATGCCGCCGGTATCTTCAAAAATCTTTTGCTGTTTTTTTAATTCGTTTTGTAAGCTGTAGAAAGTAGCTGCAGGAATAAGGCTGTTATTTTTTATTGCAGCATATTGCGAAACAGTTTGTATGGCATCAATACTTGCCTTGCCACAAATACCGCAACTGGATGTGGTATAAAAATTTCTGGAAGCATTACCCAGCACAGGCAAAATATTCTCTTTTAAAATTACCTGAATTCCGTTTTCATCAGCATGCGCATTTTTAATTTCGCTGATATCTTCAGCACTTTTAATAATGCCTTCGGTAAATAAAAAACCAACAGCTAGTTCATCATCATTACCCGGTGTACGCATGGTTACGGCAATATCCTTCAACATTTGCCCGCTGGCAGTGCTATATTCCAGTTGAATTAGCAAAGGCTCTTCCACAGCAACTTTATCTGCTGTTTCGGTTAACTTTCCTGCATTGATCTTATGTACCTGGATATTTTCTACCCGGTTATCTTTCATACTTTAAAATTAGGTAAACTATCCTGTATTTATGTGGTTAAGAGCTTGGATAAAGGCATCTTTGGTGTCAATGCTTTTTATGCATTTTGTATCGGTTGGTAAATACTTTGCTGCTGATTTTTTTTTAAGAAATTGCTGTAACGAAAATTGCTTTGCATTGTACATTTCTTTTAAGGCATCAACACAACTATGCGGATACCATGCCAGCACCGGTTCATAAACATCATCTTGCTGATTATAAAACGCAACAGGTTCATCTTTACAATAGTTTGAAAATAATTCCAATTCGCTTGCTGTTAAAAAGGGATAATCGCAACCGATCAGCAGTATATTTTTTTGAGGGTATTTTGTAAATGCAGTCAGTAAAGCATTCATAGGGCCGATGTCTCCAAAATTTTCATCATCTTGTATAAATTCATATCCGGCTTCAATATTTTTTACCTGTTGTTTGTTGCAGCCAATAAAAACTTTTTCACAAATAGGTTGCAACATATCGTACACATGGTAACGCTGCGGTTTATCATAGTACATCAGCATGCTTTTATCGGCACCCATGCGGTTGCTTTGGCCACCACACAATACCAGGGTATATGTGTCTAAAAAGTAACCGGCTTTTTGCTGCACTGTTTCTGTCATAAGAAAAATATAGAGCAATTATTCGTATTCTAAATTACATTAATTATAGCTGCTGCTCTTTTTGATTTAAGATCTTCTATATTTAAAAACAACCCTACATTCTTACCATTCAACATTTATCCATCCCCAATTCCCCAACTTTTCCTAAATTAACGCCCGAAACAAACTTCAATATGAAAAAACAAATTACAGCACTGGCTTTTATAATGCTTGCAGGTTTTGCTGCAACAGCTCAATCAGATAAAAAAATTTTAACCACCAACGATTATGAGGGAGCCACCAAAGCTCTGGGGTTGAATACCAACAAACTTGTTTTTCGCAATAATGTAAATCCCAGTTGGTTGCCCGATGGTAAATTATGGTATTCCGTTTCTGTGCCAGACGGGGTAGAATATGTTTTAATAGACCCTGCCGATGGCAGCCGCAAAACAGGTCCCGATAAAAAATCCATCTTACCCGATAATGCCAATGGGGCAGCCGGGGCAGGTGGCGGACGTAGGAGAGGAGGCGGAGGAAATGAAAGCCTTTCGCCCGACGGTAAAAAATCCGCTTATATAAAAGACTGGAACCTTTGGGTAAAGGATATGGATACCAAAAAAGAAACCCAGCTTACTACCGATGGCGTAAAGGATTTTGGTTACGCAACCGACAATGCCGGCTGGACACATAGCGACCGCCCAATCATGCTCTGGAGTCCCGACTCTAAAAAGATAGCCACCTTTCAACAGGACCAACGCAGCGTTAGTACTATGTACTTAGTGTCAACCAATGTGGGTGCACCCAGGCTGGAAGAATGGAAATATCCGTTGCCACAGGATAGTACCATCGTAAAAATTCACCGGGTAATTATAGAAGTTGATAATCCCAAAGTGATACGTTTAAAAATACCTGCTGATGAACACCGTGGTACCCTCAGTGATGATGTTGCCTCAAGCGGTGGTTATGATGATAACGAATGGAATGCCGATGGAACAAAGCTTGCGTTTGTAAGTACCAGCCGCGATCACAAGATAGAAAAGGTACGCATTGCCGATGCTGCAACCGGCGATGTAAAAGAAGTATTTACAGAAAAAGTTGCCACCCAGTACGAGAGTGGGCAGGGTACCATTAATAATCATTACCTGGATAAATCAAAAGAGTTTATCTGGTACAGTGAGCGTGATGACTGGGGACATTTGTATCTCTACGATGCAACAACCGGCAAACTTAAAAATCAAATTACCAAAGGTGCATTTGTGGTAACACAATTATTAAAGGTTGATGAAGAAAAGCGCACACTCTATTTTATGGCCAATGGCCGTGAAACTGGCCGTGATCCTTATTTTGCTCATTTTTACAGTATCAATTTTGATGGAAGTAATTTAAAGTTGTTAACGCCCGAAGATGGCAATCACAATATTTCCTTATCGCCCGATGGTAAATATTTTACCGATACTTATTCGCAACCCAATGTGCCGCCGGTGGCTGTTTTACGGGATATGAAGGGGAAGTTAATAACGGAACTTGAGAAAGCCGACATCAGCAAATTACTGGCAACCGGATGGAAGGCACCTGAACCCATTAAGGTAAAATCAAACGATGGTAAATGGGACCTGTATGGCCTTATGTTTAAACCCAAAGATTTTGATCCTGCAAAGAAATATCCGATCGTAAATTATATATATCCCGGCCCGCAGGGCGGGGGCGTAGGTAGCCGCAGTTTTTTTGCAGCCCGTGGCGATCACCAGGCACTGGCCGATCTTGGATTCATCATTATCATTATTGATGGCAGTTGCAACCCCGAACGTTCCAAAATTTTTCATGATGTTTGTTATGGTAATATGGGTGATAATACTTTGGACGATCAGGTTTCCGGTATTAAGCAACTGGCAGCAGCAAGGCCTTATTTAGATATTGACAAAGTGGGTATCTGGGGCCATTCAGGCGGTGGCTTTGCTACTGCCGATGCCATGTTTACCTTCCCCGATTTTTATAAAGTAGGTATCTCCGAATCTGGTAACCACGATAACCGCAATTACGAAGATGACTGGGGTGAGCGTTATATTGGCCGTGAAGAAAAAGGCCCCGATGGTACTACCAATTATGCAAAACAGGCCAACCAGATAAATGCCGGTAACCTGAAAGGTAAACTGCTGCTTGCACATGGTGGTATGGATGATAATGTGCCGCCATCCAATACTTATTTGGTTGTAGAAGCTTTAGAAAAAGCCAATAAAGATTTCGACCTGGTGGTGTTTCCCAATGCACACCATGGTTACGGTGCTGATGCCAATTACATGACACGTCGCCGCTGGGATTATTTTTGTAAAAACCTGATGGGGGCTGAAGTGCCTAAAAATTTTAAGATAAATTCAATGCCTAGGGGTAAATAAGACGGTGAAGCTGCTGTTATAACCCGTGAGAATATCGTGTTTAACCGCATACTGCTAAATGTAAAGAACATCACCCTGTATATATTTGATAATGATAACCTGGGTACCATACCGCCCAATACAGCAACCATTGTGGTAAAGGCAGGCGACAAACGTTATGAACTGCACTGCAGTGCCAGCCTTACTGAAAATGCGGTGTTGGTGCCGGAGTATAAACCTAAATAGAAACGCAGATTAGAGGGATTGATACTGATTACGCAGATTTTCTGGTATGCTGATAAATGAAGCAGCTCATAGTAGTTAATTGCACAGTCAACGTATGCCATTTTACAAATTTCCATCGGTGCGTTAATGAAGGTAAATGAAGTGGCAGATGTTTATTCTGTACAGGCAATCGCTAAAATACCTGGCTCCTGGTAGTTTCGTTAATAGTAGTTGCAGGGTTTATAAGGTTCACAACGCTTGAACGTATCACGCCAATACCACGAGCAAACCACCTTTCTTCTTCGGCTACGGGTATATCGCCCAGGCCAATAGCCGTAGCAGTGTAAGTATATTTTACCCTGATAACATTATTATAAACGATAGATGCTACTGTTTGTGTTTCGCCTTTGGCCAGTATTTGGGCATCTACTCTGATATTGGAAAGCGGAAATCCCATGGCAACATTGAGCCCAAAGTTGGCCGTCCAGGTTGCATTTACCGCTAAATTAGAATCGAGTACCTGGTACTCCTTGTTTATGGGATTGGTTAAAACACCCAGGTTGCCATTAATGTATTGATAATAGAGCCCACCGTTTTTACGATTATAAATTGAATCGGTGGGTACACCCATATTCTTTACTTCGAAAATTTTATAACTGTTGGTACCAAATATTTTTGAGTTGGTACTTACCTGCACAAAAGTGGTATCGGCAGTGGTGCCGCCCACCAACATTGAACTCCAGTTACTGAAATCTGTTTGCGGTACATAATCTAAATTAGGGGCCGCCGGTGCAGCAACAACTGTAATTGAAAATGCACAACTGGATGTAGGGCTGTTTACTGTATAATTATAGGCCGGTGGACTTGCAGCTACCGGCGCACCACTTGCAGTTAAAGTAATCTGTGTATTAGTGGCGGCAGTAAAAGTACCCGAACCTGAAAACGATACACCGTTTACTGCCGCAACAGTAATTGACCAGGGGCCGGGTACGGTTACAACAACATTGAGTGTAACCGTGTGTTGTGGCCCCACAATAGTGCCCGCTGTGTAAACACCCGAGCCAAATGTAGTACCCGCACAGGTAAAAGTATATGCAGTAGGTAGGGGAGCCGCTGAACCAACATAAACATCTATTTTGCAAATACTGCTACCAAATTTAAAAGTGAAAGTTACCGGGCCAGAACTTGTAGGGGTGCCCGATCCTGCAAGCCGTATTACATATATACCTGTTGCTGTTACTGTACCCGTTCCAATAAAATAAAAACCGGCTAAGGTGTCACTTTTAATAACGTAAGTGCCTGTTGCAGTAATATCTGCATAAAGCTCTATAAAATCAGATGCTTTTATAACCGAATCTTTGATAAAATTGCCAAAAATTAAACCGGGTAAACAAATGCCTGATGAAGATTTTAATGAACCTGAAGCCTGCCCATTAGTACCCGGGACAGTATCAAAATTTAATTCCTTTTGACAGGCAGAAAAAAAACTAATGGTTATGAACAGTATCAGAAACAGTAATAAATTTTTCATACAGTCTTTTTGTAAAAATAAATTTACGATTTTTTGCAGATAACTGCATTTTATAGTGTGTTTTCAATAAGGCTGATGTTATGCGAACCCAAACTGTTAAAAATATGCTTATAATTAACACTTTCTATTTGTTCGGGCAACCCATTGTGTGTAAACTGCATTTATACTTTTATCAGTCAACCAACACCTGTTTACTTTTTCATGGATATAGCAACATTGGTTAAGGAAGCAAAGCAGGGTAGTACTGCGGCACAGAAAACCCTGTTTAATGCATTTGCCGATAAAATGCTGCTGGTAAGCTGCAGGTATGTTAAAAGAAAAGAAGATGCTGAAGAGTTACTGCTGGATGGGTTTTACAAGTTTTTTAAAAATCTGCATGCTTTTAATTACAAGGGTGAAGCTGCGTTGTATGCCTGGTTAAAAAGGATCATGATCAATGAATGCCTGATGTTTCTGCGTAAAAAAAATGTATTTACCATTGTTACAGAATCGGCGGCTGAGGAAATGGTACTGGAAGAGGAGGCACTGAATAATTTATCTGCTGCCGAAATTTTTAGCCTGGTTGTTACATTACCGGTTGGCTACCGCACGGTGTTTAATTTATTTGTTATTGAAGGAATGGAGCATAAGGAAATTGCGGCATTAACAGGTATTTCAGAAGGGACATCAAAATCGCAACTGAGTAAGGCAAGAGTATTGTTACAAAAAATGTTATCACAAAAAGGAATAGAATATGTTAAGCAAAAAGCACAATGACTCTTCTTACTGGAAAAATAAACTATCGGCTTTAGATTGTTTACCGGGGGCTGCAACTGAAAAAGATGTACTATGGGATAAGTTACATGCCCGTTTACAACAAAAACCAACTGTCAACAAAGCTGTTTGGTATTGGATAGCTGCAGGTCTTTTACCAGTCATCATTATTACGTTAACAATGGTAAATAATACAAAAAATACTTTAGTAAAAAATGCTTGGCAGAAAGAAAAGAGTACGGGCGTAACTCCTGTTTTTTTACCAACGGTTTCAAAGGAAACGGTTGCCTTTTCGGTATCTGCGCCGGGTAAGGAAGGAGCAACTGTTAACAGTATAAAATCAAAAATAAAAAGAAAACAACCTGCTGATACAATAAAAATAAATGGAACAGTTGCCGCAGTTTTGCCGGTAAATGCGGAAACGGAAACAGTGGTTAATAACATACAAACGGCCGATACAGTCGTAAACGTAGCTACTACTGTAGTTACTAAAAAGAAATTACCCGTTGTGCATATAAATGAACTGGAAACATTTCCTGCACAGTTTACAGCCCCCGTTAATTATGCTCAAAATATAAAACCTAAAAAAAGTAAAGTAACCAATCTGAATATAACTGCCAGGCAGGATGGCATTGGATTTAAAATAAAACTCTCTTCTAAAGATTAATTAAACATGACAAAGACCATCAGTTTACTGATGCTTGTAATAAGCATCACCGGAAAAACTATTGCCCAGGATGAAACAGCCATAAGCAATACAAACAAGGTTTTTAATATGCCGCCAGACTATCTGAAAAGAAGTTTTACCGTAGATCTTGGTAAAGGAAATAAAATGCAGATCGACCTTACAGATATAGACGATCTTGAACGGTTTAAAAATATTGATTCGCTGCTGCGTATCTTTTTGCAGGATATGATTCCTTTAAAAGATTCACTATCGGATGAGCTGGCTTCCAAACGCATTGATTATGTTACTGACGAAATGGGAAGAAAAAAAATACGCATCCGTCTTACAAAACCTGATGGGGCAAGCTTTTTACTGCAACAGGGAAATATTGCTGCTTTAAAACTGGAGCAGGATACGGTTGTCTTTTCTGTTTCTTATGTTTATAAAGTAACATCCACCATATTGAAACCATTTACAGAAATGCACTATTACCGGTTAAGCTTTTTTGTAAATCAACTGAGCGATTTAAATGGTCTTTCGGTATCAGGCCTGAATGAAAAAATAAGTACTATCCAGAAAAATCTGAAATCACGCTGGATAAAAGGCAATGAAGATACCTGGCATATAAAGAACGGTGATAAATCTATTTACTCCAATCATCAACCCGCCGGGTATGTTTCGGGCACCGGTACCGGCGATTACCTGGGTTCACGTATTGCCGTAAATATCCAGAACTATAAAAATTATTTTGTGCCTTCTGCCAGCCTGGGTATTGCTTTGGGCTTTAATAATGGAAATGTTAAGCGGGAACTGGGGCTTGTATGGGAACCCAATTTCTTTTTTGCTAAAAATGCGCAAGGCAGTTTACAAACCTACCGCAACGACTTTATCACGTTTACTTATCAACGTTGCCTGTTGCATAAAGAGAATACGACGCCTGCTTTTATATTCATCAATGATTTTTCATTTGGTTATTTAATAAGAAGAAAGGGAGATTTTTTTGATAAGAACACGATGCGTATCGGGATAGGGCGGGTATCGTTATTTAAAGAAAAAATAAGTATTGAGCCTGTAATTTATTTTAATAATTTCTTTAAGGGTGTAACACCTGGATTAAAACTAAGCTTTTAATTGCTGGTAGTACTACACATTTAAGCGGATGGCTTTCAGCATGTTGGTATATGTTTTAGCTATACATTTTTTCTATCGCTTGCCGTTTCTGGCAAACGGTGATATAACCTTAAAGTTGCTTGTTTTTAACATTACTTTTTATAAGTGGATGCTTATTGTTTTGCCCTTACATATTGTTCCGCCCAGTCAATATCATCGCCTAAAATTTTTGCTGCATGCAAGGGAAAATAAGGATCTCTCAAAGATGCCCTTGCAATTATGATCAGGTCTGCATGGCCCTTGCTTAAAATTGCTTCGGCCTGCTCCGGAGTATTTATCATGCCTACC